>NZ_BAAAZP010000075.1:0-24491 GCF_039536965.1 Nonomuraea antimicrobica
GGCGCAGCAGGCGGCCGGATGGCGCGCCCGCCGCCGACCGGGTCCGCAGCCGGGTCCGCAGCCGGGTCCGCAGCCGGGTTTGCAGCCGGACCCGGGGCCGGGACAGCAGCGCGGAGAAGCGCACGGCCGGGCGCCCGACCAGATGGCCACCGCGCACGCCGCCCTGCGCGATCCGCAGGCCGTGCGCGAGCTGGAGCGGCGGCTCACCGAGGTGATGTGGGGCATGCCGGCGATGGCGGCCAGGGTGCTGGTCTGCCTGTTCATCAGCGACACCGGCAACCTGACCGTGGCCGAGCTGGTCGAGCGGCTGCGGGTCAGCCCAGCCTCGATCTCCAAGGGCGTCGGCTGGCTCGAACACCTGGGTCTCGTCCGGCGCGAGCGCGACAACCGCCGCGAGCGCTACATCATCGACGACGAGGTCTGGTACCGGACGTGGCTGGTGGGCACCCGGTCGATGGCGCAGTGGGCCGGCACCGTGGCCGAGGGCATCGACGTCCTCGGCGCGCACACCCCCGCGGGCACCCGGCTCCGCACCGCGAGCCGGTTCTTCCAGGTCCTCAGCGACGACATGGCCCACGCGGCCGAGCACTACCGGCAGACCTTCGCCGACGGCGCCGACATCCCCCCGTGAGCCGGGGCGGTCACATGCCTTCAGGGGCGGGGCCGGTCACCGGGGCCGCCGCGGACATGATCGAGTCGATGGTGGCCAGGTCGTCCGGCCCCAGCGTGATCTCCACGGCGTCCAGGGCCAGGTCCAGGTGCCTCGTGCTGCGCGCGCCGACGATGGCGACCTGGACGGCCGGATTCGACAGCACCCAGGCCACCGCCAGTTGCCCGACGGTCGTGCCGAAGCGTTCCGCGAAGCGGCGCAGCTCGGCGACCACCGCGAGGTTGCGGCGGAAGCCCTCGCCGGTGAAGTCGGGGCTGTGCGAGCGCCAGTCGTCGGCAGGGAACGTGGTGTGCTCGTCGAACGTGCCGCTGAGCAGGCCGTGCGCCAGCGGCCCGTACGCCAGCACGCCCAGATCGCTCGCCGCCGCGTACGGCAGCAGCTCGTCCTCCACCTCGCGCCGGAACAGGTGATAGGGCGGCTGCACGGTCTGCGCGCCAGGGAAGGCGCGCACCTGGCCGGCGTCGAAGTTCGACACGCCCACGTGCCGGATCAGCCCTTCCTCGACCAGCTCGTGCAGCGCGGCGGCGCTCTCCTCGAACGGGGTGCGCGGGTCGGGCCAGTGCACCTGGTACAGATCGATGTGGCCGGCCCCGAGCGCCTTCAGGCTGGCCTCCACGCCCTGGCGCAGCCAGGCCGGGCTGGAGTCGCGGACGAGGCGGTCGCCGTCCATGCGCAGGCCGCCCTTGGTGGCGACGACCACCCGGTCGAGGTCGCCGTCCAGCGCGCGGCCCAGGATGCGCTCGGACACGCCGAACCCGTAGCCCTGCGCGGTGTCGAAGAACGTGACGCCCCGGTCCCTGGCGTGCTGGACGGCGGCGACGGCCGCCCGCTCGTCGACCTGCCCCCAGTCGCCGCCGAACTGCCAGGTGCCGTAGCAGATCGGGCTGACCTGCAGCTCCGTGCGGCCCAACCGTACTGTGTCCATTGACTTACCCCCTTCCTGCCCCCTTCCCGTGGGGTGTCAGGGGCCGGTCATGGGAGTGCAAGGTTCGGGCCGCGAGGAGGTGGCCGTCAGGGCAGGGGGAGGCGCAGGACGAACCGGGCGCCTCGGGGCTGGTCCTCGACCTGTAGGGTGCCGCCGTGCGACTCCGCGATCTGGCGGGCGATGGGCAGGCCCAGTCCCGTCCCGCCGGAGTCCCGGCCGCGCGAGGTGTCCAGCCGGGCGAAACGCTGGAAGACCAGCTCGCGCTGGTCCGGATCGATGCCGGGGCCGTCGTCGACGACCTCCAGCTTGGCCACCCCGCGCGGGAACCGCCGCAGCTCGCGCTTGGTGGCGGCCGAGCGCGTCAGGCGGACGGTGATGGTGGTGGCGGCGTACCGCTCGGCGTTGTCGAGCAGGTTCGACAGGAGCCGCGTGAGCTGGCGCCGGTTGCCGGTCACCACGATGCGGGGTTCGAGGGAGGAGTCGAACACCTTTCCCGCCCCGTCGCGTTCCTCGGTCACGGACGCCACCAGCTCGGCCAGGTCGACCGGCTCCGTCTCCGCCTCGTCGCGGTCTTCCTGCCGCGCGATCGTCAGCAGGTCGCCCACGATGGCCTCCAGCCGGTCCAGGCTGGGCAGGACGGACGCGCCCAGCCTGGACACGCTGCTCTCCTCGGGCGCGTAGAGCGCGTCCTCCACCTCGGCGCGGATCGCCGCTATGGGCGTACGCAGCTCGTGCGAGGCGTCCGAGGTGAACCGGCGCTGCTGGTGCATCGCGGCCTGTAGCCGGGCCAGCGTCTGGTTGACGCTCTCGGCCAGGTCGTGGATCTCGTCGTGGCTGGGCGGCAGGCCGACCCGGCGTCCCGGGAACATCTCGGTGATCTCGTCCAGCTCGGCGCGGATGGCGGACACCGGCCGGAGCGACGAGGTCACGATCCGGTGGCCGAGCGCGGTCAGGGCCAGCGCCAGCAGGCCGATCGCGCCGATCACGGTCGTGGCCAGCCAGGGGGCGACGTACCAGGGGATCGCGGGGGAGGCGATGTAGACCGTCCAATCCTCCGGCCCGCGGCGGGCCGACTGCGCGACCACCACCTCGCACTCGCCCGGCGGGAAGACGCCGCCGCAGGCCGTGCCGGCGATGATGTTCTGGCCGTCGGGGACGAGGGTGGCCATGACCGGCTTGCCGCGCATCCTCGAGGTCGCGGCGATGATCTGGCCCGCCTGGTTGAGGATCTGCACGTTGCGGTCGGAGTGCTCGACGAGCGGGAAGACGATCTGGTTGTGCTCCACCTGGTGGGCCAGCCGGCCGCCGTCGGCGGCCAGCTCGGCGATGAGGCCGCCGGTGACGTACCGGTGGATCGCGAACATGACGGTCGCGGCCAGGAGAGCGCACAGCGCGGTGGACACCGCCCCGGCGAACCAGGTTATACGCGCTGCGATCGACATATTACGCCAGGCAATCATGTTCTCCCCCTCATAGAGGGGAACACGGACACCTGGCGATCAGAAGCAAGAGGCGTACAGGTGTCGGCATAGGGGGACCCAAGACTCGCCACCCGGGAGCGCCGCAGGACGATCCGGCTTCCCCGTCATCAGACGCGCAAGCGGGTCTCGGTCGAGCCCTCCGGGTGGTGGGTGACGGCCCCGCCGGGGTGCGACAGCTCCACCGGCACCGGGGAGTCGACCATGACCCGGTCGCCCTCGACCGCCACCGAGACCAGCCCGTGCGGCGAGGGGACGGCGCCGCGCGCCCACGCCAGGCCGCCCAGCCGCGGGGCCACCCGCACCCGGTCGTAGCCCGGCTCGGCAGGGGTGCTGCCGAGCGTGTGCACGAGCAGGTCGCGGGTGGGGGTGGCGGACCACCCGTGGCAGTACGAGCCACCCTCCCAGCACTCGCGCAACGCGCTCGGGGCGCCCTCCAGCAGCGCCGACCAGTCACGGCAGGCACAGCCCGGCGATCTCGCCGGCCGCGCCGAGGAGGGCCAGCGCGTCGTGGACCACGTAACGGAAGAACGGCTGGGCGCCGACGACGAGGCGGTCCACGTCCCAGTCGGGTTCCTCGCGGGCCGAGACCGAGCCGCCGCTGGCGGGTCCCTTGGCGTCGCCGCCGTGGTCGGCCAGCGGGCTGCGGGTGAACATGGCCTCCCGGTCCAGCAGGAACGCGCGGGCGCGGGCGTGCCGGTGCTCGGGCACCAGGGGAGATCCTCGACGTCGTACGCGGCTTCGGCCACGGCCCCGGCGTGTACCGGCTGTCTGATGTCCTGCTGGAGTACCAGCTCACCCGGCCCACCGCGGCCAGCCGTGGGCTGGCGGCCCTGCTAGACCCGCTCGACGGCGTGCCCAACCTGCTGCTCACCCTGGAGGCGTACCTGCGCCACGGCCGCGCCCGCCGCGCCACCGCCGCCGGCCTGCACATCCACCCCAACACGCTCGACTACCGCCTGCGCCGGGTGGCCGAGCTGACCGGCCTCAACCCGGCCGACGAACTGGCCCTGCAGAAACTCGCCGCGGCCCTGGCGGCCAGGAAGTCCCGCTGACGGGAGTTGCCGGGTCGGTGAGGTCGTGCGTAGGGTCCGGCCGGTCAAAGGGCGGGGAGGCCGGGGGATCGTCCCGGACAGGGTCGGCCTGGTCCTGCTGGAGGAGGCACATCAGGACGCCTTCCGCACGGGCCTGGTCATCGTCCCGGCGGGGTCGGTGACGATGCCTATGACGTCCAGATCGGTGATCATGGCGCGCAACGCCGGCGCGGTGAGCAGCACCCAGGGCTGCCGCGTGCCGAGCACCCTGGCCAGCTTGAGCGGCGAGGTGAAGGCGACCGCCGTCCGCTTGCCCGCGGGCGTGCGGAACAGCCGCAGGGTCAAGGTGTGTGCCCCGGGCTGCACCGGGACGCACAAGCGAGGCTCTGACATCTGGCTCCTCCTGAGACGGCCTGTCGGAAAAGGCCACAGGTCAGACGCTAGGCCCGGATGCGGCGGCGGGCGCCGATCACTATGCGATCCGGACGCGCGGGCCGGAAATCCTGACGGGGAATTGACGCGGCGCCTCCGGGCGCGCCGGTCGTGCGCGCGTCGGCTGACCGCCGACCCCGCCACGACCGGCGCCGGAGCGGACGTCACTCGCTGGGCCACCACGGGTCGACGTCTTCGAGCGAGAACTGCTGGTACGGGGTGTTCCAGCAGCGGCGCTGGAGGAGGGGCACGCTCTCGTCGAGGCTGGCCTGCGAGACGTCGAGGCACTTGCCGCCGGCGGTGCGGATGTGCACCGTGTCGTGGCCGGCCTGCTCGATGCGGAAGCGCTGGCTCACGCTGTCGAGGCAGTGGAACTGGATGATCGGTGTGTTGTCCGCGAAGGTGTGGTCCCACGCGTCGAGGCACTTGCCGTCGAAGGTCTCGATCGCCGCCCAGTCGTGGTGCAGGTGCCGGATGCGGAAGCGCTGGTGCGACTCATGGTCGCAGGCGGACAGGCCGATCGGCGTCTCGTTCTCGAAGCTGAAGTCGGAGACGCTGAGGCACTTGCCGGAGTACGTCTGGATCGCCACGAGCTCGCCGTCGTCCCACTCGACGGGGGCCGCGGCGGACGGCGTCGCGGGCATCGCGGTGAGAGCGATCGCCGCGATGGCGCCGCTCGCCAGCCACCGCATGCGGGCGGCTGCGCGCGTGAAGGTGCACATGCTCATGATGGGTTCCTCTGTGTCATGAATAGCGGGGCCGAAGCCCGGCAAACCCATTGCACCGTGCGGCGAGAATCGACGGCACGGTGAAACGAACATCACTTATGTCGCCAGGACATGCTAAGTGCACCTGAGTAAATCAGCGCGTAAGTGCGAGCCCGGATCTCTGGGCGTGTCGGGAAAGCCGCAAAGCCGGTGACGTTTTATCGATTTATCCGTATTAAATGGATATTTCCGGTGGATGGGGGTTTTCCCGGTTCAGGGCGGGGCGAGGACGTGGTCGGTGCCGGTCGTCCGCGACACGTGCGCGATGGCGTCGAACCCCTCGAACACCGGCAGGTCGAGGAAATAGTCGGCCATGCGCGTGTGCTGGAACGACGCCGCGTCACCGACGTAGGGTCGGGCCGTGCGCAGGTCGGCGAGCGTCCAGAGCCGGTCGGTGGGGAACGCCCCCTCGACGCTGCCCGCGACGGTCGGCGGCAGCGGCGCGTCGTACCAGGCCCCGTGCGGGCGGCGCGGCGTCGGGTCGCCCAGCGTCGTGGTTCGGCCGAGGCTCGACGTCACGCCGATCGCCCGGTAGTCGTCGCCCAGGGCGGCGGCCAGATGGGCGCCGGCCGGGAGCAGCAGCCTCTCCTGCGCGTCCATCGCCGGGGTCCGCTGGATGTGCCAGTTGTGGGCCGCCAGCACCACTCGCGCGCCGCCGTCCAGGAGCCGCAGCACCGACTCGGCCATGTAGAGGTCCCTGAACGTCGAGGCGGACTCGAAGCCCTCGACGGCGTTGGCGCGGTGGAGCTGGTCGAGGTACCAGGCGCCGCGGAGGTGCCAGGCCGCCGTGTCGTGCTCGGGCCCGTGGCCGTGGGCGCGCTGGACGAGCGCCACGCGCCGCAGGTGCGCCGCCAACCGGCTCAGCGCGGCGGTGAGGACGTCGCGCTCGTCGCGGGTCAGGGCCTGGTACCGGGTGAGCGCCGCCAGGGTCACCGGGTCGTGGAAGCGCCGGGCCACCCCGATCGCCTCCTCCAGCGGCGCGAGCGCCTCGGGCGCGGCCCAGCGCAGGTAGCGGGCCAGCTCCTCCAACGCGGGCAGCGGTGAACCGCTGGCCCCGGGCAGGTCGGTGCCCACGCAGCGCAGCGGCGGCCCGGCGGCGGCGCGGTTGCGCTCGCGCATCCAGGTCAGCGTCTCGTGCATCTCTCGGCACCGCCCGAGTGACAGCGCGATTCCGTCCGCGGCCACCCGCTCCACGGTGCCGGGGCCGCCGCGCACCCAGGCGTCCAGGACCTGGCCCTGGGTGAACGGGGCCTCCAGCGCGTACACCTCGAAGCCGCACCGCTCGACCAGGAACCTGAGCAGCCGGTGGCGTACCCGGTAGAACTCCCTGATGTGGTGTGAGCTCTCGCCCAGCGCCACGACCCGCGCCTCACCCACGACGTCGCGCAGCGGTTCCAGGTCGTCCACGGGGGAGTGCGGGTCGAGGGTGTGCAGGGCGGTGCCGTGCTCGCCGACCCAGTTCGCGAAGCCCGTCGTCGTCACCTTCATGCCCCAGAGCCTCGCGTGAGGGGCCCGCCGCGGTCGTCGTGCCGGGGAAGGCTCTCCCGCGTACGCCCGCCGGAGCAGCCGCGGCACCGCGTACGCCGCCGGAAGTACGCGGGACGACCGGAAAGTCGTTAATCGCCGGTATTGGCGGTTTGTTGCGATTCTTTCATTGATTCTTGGGCGGCGCCGGAAAATCGGGAACGGCGTGGCGTAGGAGCCGGACTCGCCATAACTGTAAGCATCGTACCGGTCTGGCGGTCGCGGAACGCATTCCCGAAGGGACCGGGTAAATGGTCAGCTCAATGAGACGAATGGCGAGGCCCGCGGCGTACGGCCGCCTCGCGGTGGCGCTGACCGTCACCATGGCCCCGAACACCATGGCCCCGGCGGCGAACGCGGACAAGGACCCCGGCGCCCGCGAATTCCGCCACTTCCGCGGCATCCACAGCGACCGCGGCTTCCACACCGGCCGCACCGACGACGGCGACGGCAGGAACTGCAGACCGCGCACCTTCTTCCGGATCCACGAGCTGTCGCCGCGGAACTTCTACGTGCCCCGCACCCAGTTCGTCGACGGCCCCGGCGGCTCGATCACGGTGTCGGTCACCCGCGAGCACCAGGTGACGGCGTTCGTCGAGGCCGCGAACGAGAAGGAGAAGCAGGCGGAGACGAAGTTCGCGCCGGCCGGCACGAACACCGGCACGAACACCGGCCCGACCGTCACCGCGGAGACGGTGGTCGAGAGGCTGCGCCGGCTCGGGCTGCCGCATCTCCAGCAACGGAACAAGGTCTTCACCGGGCACGAGTACACCCGGAAGATCAGCGACGGCATGTACGGCCACATGTGGTACCGCGTGCTCGGATACCGCGCCGCCTGGTCGGCGTGGTCGGTGCTCGGCACGTGCGAGCGCCGCAAGGTCGCCGCGGGCATCGCCAACGTGCCCTCCCGGGTGGAGGGCTGGCGTTACTGGGAGTCCAGGCACCCGACGTTCAAGCACCGCAAGCTGTCCGAGAGGTGACCGACCGGCCCCACGGCTGCTTCCGGCGTTGCGCGACCGTACGAGCTGGGAGAAGGCGGCCCGGCGGAGGGTCAGCTTCCGCACCGGGGCATCGGGCTGGGAGGATGTGTCCCGTGTCCGCCCTGGGACGGGTCTCGCGCCTGGCACGCGCCGCTGTCTTCGCGGCGGTGTGCGTCGTCGTGTCCGCGGCCGGGCACGTTCTCGCCGGTGGCGCTCCGGTCGCGGTGGCGGCCCTGTGCGCCGGGGTGGTGGCGGCGTTCGTCCCGGCTTTCGCGCTGGGCGCGCGTGAGCGCGGGCCCGAGGTCGTCGTCGGGGTGACGGCGGGGGTGCAGATCCTCCTGCACGAGCTGTTCGCCAGGAGCGCTCCCCTGTCCGGCGGGCACGCCGAGCACGCGCACGACCTGATGCCCGGCATGGCGCCCGGAGCCGGTATGACCGTCGCCCACCTCGTGGTCGCGGTGGTCAGCGGGTGGTGGCTGCATCGCGGGGAGAGTGCGTTCTGGCTGATGGCGCGGCTGTGGGGGATGACCCCGCTGCCGAGGTCGCGCAGGCTGCTCGCCGGGGTGGTCGAGCCGGTGACGACGCCGGTGCGCGTCGTGTTCGTGGCCGGGGCGCGGGTGTATCGCGGCCCCGAGCGGGTCAGGGCCATCCGGCGGCGCGGGCCGCCGGTGCCGCTCGGCGTTCGCTGACGACCGTCCTGGCGCCGCCGCCGGGACGGCCGGGCGTTCGCCGACGACCGCCCCCGTACCGTTTGCGACATCGAGGAACCCATGACATCGACAGTCCAGCTCGTCATTGGCGGGATGACCTGCGCGGCGTGCGCCGCGCGGGTGGAACGCAAGCTCAACCGCATGGAAGGGGTCAACGCCAGCGTCAACTACGCGACCGAGAAGGCCACCGTCGAGGCCGACGGGGTCACGCTCGACGAGCTGATCCGGGAGGTCGAGCGCACCGGCTACAGCGCCGAGCCGTACACGCCGCACACCTCCGAGGCCCCGGAGGACGCCGACGACAAGCGGGTGCGCTCGCTGGGGCGGCGCATGGTGGTCGCCGTCGTGCTGGCCTTCGTGCTGATGGACCTGTCCATGGGGATGGCGTTCGTGCCGGAGTGGCGCTTCGCCGGATGGCAGTGGGTGCTGATCGGCGTGACCGCGCCGATGGTGACCTGGTGCGCGTGGCCGTTCCACCGCAACGCGTTCAGGGCCGCCAGGCACCGCACCACCTCCATGGACACCCTGATCTCGACCGGGGTCATCACCTCCACCTGCTGGTCGGTGTACGTCATCCTGTTCCCGATCGACGCGGGACCGGCCGGGACGGGCCTGTGGGCGTTGCTGTCCGCGCCGAACAGCGCGCTCTACCTCGACGTCGCCGGGGGCGTGACCATGTTCGCGCTGGCCGGGCGGTTCCTGGAGGCGCGGGCGCGGCGCTCGTCCGGCGCCGTGCTGCGGCGGCTGGCCGAACTCGGGGCCAAGGACGTCAGCGTCCTGCGCGCCGACGGCAACGAGTACCGCATCGACGTGGCCGACCTGCGGGCCGGTGACCGGTTCGTGGTCCGTCCCGGTGAGAGCATCGCCGCCGACGGCGTGATCGAGTCCGGGCAGAGCACGATCGACACCAGCGCCATGACCGGCGAACCGGTGCCCGCCGAGGTCGCCGAGGGCGACCCGGTGACCGGCGCGACCGTCAACCTCGGCGGGCGGCTGGTCGTCCTGGCCACCCGCGTGGGCGCCGACACCCAGCTCGCCTCGCTGATCCGGCTCGTCGAGCACGCCCAGGCCGACAAGGCCGCCGTGCAGCGGCTGGCGGACCGGATCTGCGGCTGGTTCGTGCCGGTGGTGTTCCTGCTGGCGGCGCTGACGCTGGCCGGGTGGCTGCTGGCCGGAGGGGCCGCGCACGAGGCGGTCACCGCCGCGCTGGCCGTCCTCATCATCGCCTGCCCGTGCGCGCTCGGCCTGGCCATCCCCACCGCCCTCCAGGTGGCCTCCGGCACCGGCGCGCAGCTCGGCGTCTTCATCAAGAGCCACCAGGCCATGGAGTCCGCGCGGGCCGTCGACACCGTCGTCCTGGACAAGACCGGCACGCTGACCGAGGGCCGCATGAGCGTGGCGGACCTCGCCGCCGCCGACGGCGTGCCGCCGTCGGACGTGCTGCGTTACGCCGGAGCCGTCGAGGACGCCTCCGAGCACGCCATCGCGGCGGCCATCGCCGCCCACGCCCGCGCCCGGCTCGGCGGCCTGCCCGAGGTGACCGGGTTCGCCGCCCTGGCCGGGCTCGGCGCGCGGGGAACGGTCGAGGAGCGGCGGATCCTCATCGGCTCCGCCCGGCTGCTGGCCGGGGAGAACGTGTCCGTCCCCGCGGCGCTGGAGCAGACGCGGGGCCGCTGGGAGGGCGAGGGCCGCACCGTCGTCCTGGTCGCGGCCGACGGCACGGCGTTGGGCGCGATCGCGCTCGCCGACACCGTCAAGCCCTCGGCCGCCGCGGCGATCGACGAACTGCACGCGATGGGGCTGAACACCCTGCTGCTGACCGGCGACAACGCCACCACCGCGCGGGCCGTCGCCGACCAGGTCGGCATCGTCGACGTCGTCGCGGAGGTGCTGCCCGCCGACAAGGAGGCCACCATCGCCCGCCTGCAGAAGGAGGGGCACCGGGTGGCCATGGTCGGCGACGGCATCAACGACGCCCCGGCGCTGGCCCGCGCCGATCTCGGGCTGGCCGTGGTGGAGGGCGCCGACGTCGCGCTGGCCGCCGCCGACCTCATCCTGATCCGCGAGGACCTGGACGTCGTGCCCACCGCGCTCACCCTGGCCCGCGCCACCCTGGCGACCATCCGCGGCAACCTCGTGTGGGCGTTCGGCTACAACGTCGCCGCACTGCCGCTGGCCGCCGCCGGGCTGCTCAACCCGCTCATCGCCGGTGCCGCCATGGCCATGTCGTCGGTGTTCGTGGTCGGCAACAGCCTGCGGCTCCGCCGCTTCGCCCCGCCGCGCCCGGCCGCCGACCTGCCGGACGACCACCCGTCCGCCCTGCCGACCGCCCTGCCGACCGACCTGCCATCCGACCACCCGACCGACCTCCCGTCCGGCCACCCGGACGACGGTCGTCAGGCCGGGAGGCCGTCGAGGACCTCGGCGGCCAGGCCCAGCGCGGTGGTCATGCCGATGCCGGAGGTGACCGACACCACCCGCACCCCCGTCACGGGCGTGGCGACGAGGAACGGCTCGGGGGCCGAGGCGTAGACGCCGCGCCAGCGATCCCTGACCGTGAGCCGCCCGGCCCCCAGCAGGCGGGCGGTCTCGGTCAGGACCCGCCGGTCCAGCTCGTCGTCGTCGAACGGCTCCGGCGTGACCGCGTAGGAGTGGGTGTCGCCGATGGTGAGGTCGCCGTCCGGCCGCTGGGTGAACATCAGGTTCAGCCCGATGCCGACCAGCTCCGGGTGCTCGGCCTCCAGGCGGGCCCGCAGGGCGGGCGCGGTGGGGCAGGCCGTGAAGCCGCCGTAGCGGAGGAGTGAGAAGCCCGACAGCACGGCAGGGGCGACCCGGCGTCCGTGCGGGTCGGCCACCCGCAGCATGCGCAGGACGCAGCGGCGCAGCCCGGCGCGCTCGGCCAGGCCGGGGAAGTGCCGGTCGACGTCGTGCCCGGTGGCCACGATCACGTGCCCGGCCCTGATCCGGCCCCGGCCGGTGGTCACCAGGCCGGGCTCGACGAGGTGCGCCGAGGTGGCCCAGTGGAAGCGCACCCCCTGGCGGGCCAGCCAGGCGGCGATGGCGGGCACGGCCCGGCGCGGGTCGACGCGTACGTCCATCGGCAGCCAGGCGCCCCCGACCACGCCGGGGCCCACAGGCACCCGTTCGGCCACCCGGCGGGCGTCGAGCAGGACGGCCTGGCCGTCGCGGGCGGCGGCGAACTCCTCCAGGACCGCGTACTCGTCGTCGGAACGGGCGACCACGACGGTGCCGCCCTCCTCCAGCCAGAGCCCCGCCTCCTTGGCCAGGCGCAGCCAGGCGGTCCTGGCGGCCATCGCGTACCGCAGGGCGTCGCCGTCCTGGGCGGTGAAGCAGCCGTGGCCGAAGTTGCGTACCGAGGCGCCGACGGGCCGCTCGTCCCGCTCGACCACCACGACGGACAGCCCTCGGGCCACGGCGTGCACGGCGTGGGCCAGCCCCACGATGCCCGCACCGACGACCACGAGATCGGCCGCGTCGAGCGAACTGTCCCACGGCAGGTCACTTGTCATGATAAGTACGCTGCCTCGCGCGCCGAGACGCCGTCAATCCCGAACCTGACATGTCATCCCGCGTTTCTTCGGACGTCATTCACCCAAGTGAGAGGGGCGCTCTCGGAGCAGGCGGGCGTTCCGTGGAATGTCGGCATTCCTGTATGGTCAAGTGCCATGGACGCACCCCTCCACGAACGCGTCGCGTCGGATCTGCGCCGCCGCATCAGCTCGGGCGAGCTGCCGGTGGGCGCGGCCATCCCCTCGGAGTCGCACCTGTGCGAGCAGTGGGGCGCCTCGCGGGGCCCGATCCGCCAGGCGCTGGCCACGCTGCGCGCCGAGGGGCTCATTGGCGGCGGGCGCGGCAAGCCGCCCGTGGTGCGCAGCCAGAGCATGCCCCAGCCGTTCGAGACGTTCCTGTCCTTCTCGCGCTGGGTGGAGCTGATGGACCGCACGCCGGGGCAGCGCACGCTGGAGATCGCCCGCCGCCCGGCGCCCCCCGAGGTGTGCGACGCCCTCGGGCTGGAGGAGGGCGAGCCCGTCGTGCAGATGCTGCGGCTGCGGCTCATCGACGAGATCCCCGCCATGGTCGAGCGCACCACGTTCGTCTGGCCGGTCGGCCGGCTGCTGTTCGACCACGACTGCGACTCCGGGTCGGTCTTCGCCTACCTGAGCCGGTGCGGGGTCGACCTGAGCCGGGCCCGCCACGTGATCGACGCGATCGGCGCCGACGAGACCGACGCCGGGCTCCTGGGCGTCGGCCGCGGCGCGCCGCTGCTCCGCGAGCGCCGTCAGACCTCCTCCGCGGGTGGGGAGCCGGTGGAGTTCTCCGACGACCGCTACCGGCCCGACCTGGTCTCGTTCACCATCGACAACTCCCAGCAGGCCCGCCCCGCGCTGCTGCGCACCGGCCCCGACGACCTGCCTCCCGCCCGAGCCCCGCAAGGAGAGACACCGTGATCGAACTGGCCGCCCTCGACATCGCCGGCACCACTGTTGACGAGCGCGGCGCCGTCTACCAGGCGCTGGAGGAGTCCGTACGCGCCGCGGGCGGCACTCCCACCCCCGCCGACGTCGGGCGCTGGATGGGCGCCGACAAGCGCGAGGCCATCACCGCGATGCTGACCTCGCCGGGCGGCCCGCCCGGTTACGACGCCGTCGAGGCCGCCTACGCCGACTTCCGCGCCCGGCTCGCCGCCGCGTACGCCGCCCGGCCGCCCGCGCCCCTGCCCGGCGTCGCCGAGGCGATCGCCACCCTGCGCGCCGGGGGCGTCAAGGTGGCGCTCACCACCGGGTTCGACCGCGAGGTCACCACGGCGCTGCTGACGGCCGTCGGCTGGGACAACGGGTTTCTTGACGCGGTGGTCTGCGCGGACGACGTCACGTCCGGGCGGCCCGCGCCATACCTGATCTTCCGGGCGATGGAGGCGACCGGCGTTCACGACGTGGGCCGCGTGCTCACCGCCGGTGACACCGTGCGCGACCTGCGGGCGGGCACCAACGCGGGGGCGCGCATCGTGGCCGGGGTGCTCACGGGCGGCCAGGACGCCGCCACTCTCGGGGCCGTCCGGCACACCCACCTGCTGCCGAGCGTCGCGAGCATCCCCGCCCTGCTCTCCCTGCGCTGACCGCCGGACGGGCATCCCCGCTCCGTTCCCGCCGGGCTCGCTGGACGGGGGATCACGCCGTGGTCGGCGTCCCCGCCAGCTCGGCCAGGGCGGGGCGCAGCCCGGTGGTGTCCGTGCCCGCCCAGCCCACGTACCCGTCGGGGCGGACCAGGACCGTGGGGCCGCCCGGCGTGGCGGGGGCCGACACGTGGACCCGGTCCTGCCAGCCGGTGACGTCGGCCGCGCCGACGAGGACGAACCGCCGGTCACGCAGCGCCTCGTACAGACGGCCGCCACCGCCGAGCGGAACGTCGGTCGCGCGAGTGCCGACCAGCTCGTGCGCGCCGCCGGGCGCCGGGTAGGCGTAGCCGACGCCGCTGAGCTGGGCGATGATCCTGGCGCGTACCTTGGGGACGGACAGCGCCCGGCGCGCGGCGAAGCCGCGGATCGCCCGTCCGGCGGCCGACTCGATCATGGCGGCCCTGATGAGGGCGCCGCTGCTGCGCAGCACCGAGCGGCCGACCGGGTGCCGCTCGCTCTGGTACGTGTCGAGCAGCGCGTCCGGCGCGCCCCGCAGCACCGAGGCGAGCTTCCAGCTCAGGTTGGCCGCGTCCTGCAACCCGGTGTTCATGCCCTGCCCGCCGGCGGGGGAGTGCACGTGGGCGGCGTCCCCGGCCAGGAAGACGCGGCCCACGCGGTAGTCCGGCACCTGCCGCTCGTCGCTGTGGAAGCGCGCCAGCCAGCGGGCGTCGTGCATGCCGAAGTCGGAGCCCAGGGCCCGCCTGGTGACCTCGCGGAGCTCGTCCAGGTCGAGGGGCGCGTCGTCGGGCACGACATGGCGGCGGTCCCAGGCGAAGACCCGGTGGTAGCCGTCGCCGAAGGGCGCGATGAAGGCGAAGGCGTCCCCGACGCCGTTGACGGTCAGCAACTCGGGGGGCGCCTCGGTCAGCCTCACGTCGGCGAGCATGATGGACTTCAGCACCGACTTGCCGGGGAAGGGCTGGCCGAGGGCGCGGCGCACCGTGCTGTGGAAGCCGTCGGCGCCCACGGCGTGTCCGGCGCGGTGGACGCCGTTCTTGGTGGTGACGGTGACGCCGGTGGCGTCCTGGCTCAGCTCCAGCACCTCGGCGCCGTACTCGATCGCGGCCCCAGCCTTCAGCGCCCGCTCCAGCAGCAGGTGCTCCACGTTGTACTGCGGAGTGACGAGCAGGTACGGGAACCGGCTGGGCAGCGCGCCCAGATCGACGTCCACCCGGCCGAACACCCGCAGCCTGCCGAGCGGGGCGCCCATGGCCACGAGCTGGTCGGCCAGGCCGCGGGCGTCCAGTTGCTCCAGCGTGCGGGCGTGCACTCCGAACGCCCGCGACAGATTGGAGATCCGGCCGTCACGGCGCTCCAGGATCGTGACCCCGACCCCTGACTCCGCCAGATCTCCCGCGAGCAGCAGCCCGGTCGGCCCCGCCCCCACGACGATTACCTCGCTCATGTCGCCTTCCCTTCGGCCGAACGTTCACGACCCAGGATTCGCCGCTCCCACCGAAATGTCAACATGTGTTGGCCAACATCTGTTGGCAAAGGGGTGGGGCCGTGCCTACTCCGTGGTGTCGGCCGTGCGCACCACCGCGACGTTGCCGCGCGCGTGGTGCAGGACGCCCCGGCTCACCGAGCCCAGGACGATCGCCTTGAGCGTGCTCCGGCCGTGCGAGCCCACGACCAGCAGGTCGGCCTGGTCGCTGGCGGCGGCGAGGGTCTCGACCGGATGCGCGCACCGCACGTCCGTGATCACCCTGACCTCCGGGTGGCGCTCGCGCCACGGGGCGAGCTGCACCGTCGCGAGGTGCTGGTGGTGCTCACGCAACGCCACGAAGTCCAGGTCGAACGAGGTGGCCAGCGCGAACGGCAGCGGCCACGCGTACACCGCCCGCAACGTGCTCTCGCGCAGCGCGGCCTGCCGGAAGGCGTACGTCAGGGCCGGTTCGCACGGGGCGGAGGAGGCGTCGAAGCCGACGGCGATCTCGCCGCGCACCGGCGCGCCGCCCGCCCTGACGACGACCACCGGGGCCGGGATCTGGCCCGCGACGTTCATGCTGACGGAGCCCAGCACCGCCCCGGCGAAGCCGCCCCGCCCCCTGCCGCCGACCACCAGCTCGGTCGCGTCCTCGGCCCGCTCGCGGAGGGAGGTGGCCGGGGTCCCCGTCATCAGCTCGGTGCTCACCTCGACGGACGGGCGCCGCCGGCGGACCAGCTCCTCGGCCTCGGCCAGCACCTTGCGCGCGTGCGTGGCCAGGTACTCCTCCCACTCGACCGCGCCGACCTGTGGCACCTGGTACGGCCAGGTCTCCACCACGCAGACGCAACGCAGCGGCACCCCCATCCGGAAGGCGTCGTCGGCCGCCCACTCCACGGCGCGAAAGCCGGGCTCCGACCCGTCGACACCCACGACGATCACATCAGACATCGCCTACCCCCTCCTCCCATTTCATCCCGGCGGCGGATCGCCGGGCAGGGCCGAAACCCCAAGAGGTGGCCATGATCTGGTGTGCGACCAGACGTTCAGCCCGCGTCCCGGACCACCCGGTACGTCAGATGGGTGACCAGACCGGTGCCCGAGGGCGCGCCGAGGGGTTCGAGGGTGAGGTCTCCGGCGCCGGCGAGCAGCCGTTCGCCCCTGCCCAGGATCACGGGCGCGACGTGCAGGCGCAGCTCGTCGATGTGCCCGGCCGCCAGGTACTGGTTCACCGTCGCGGCGCCACCGGCGATGGCCACGTCCCGGCCGCCCGCGGCCTCGCGCGCCTGGGCCAGGGCCGCCTCGATCCCGTCGGTCACGAAGGTGAACGTGGTGCCGCCCCGCATCGTCAACGGCCCGCGCGGATGGTGGGTGAGGACGAAGACCGGCGCGTGGTACGGCGGCTCCTCGCCCCACCAGCCGCTCCAGTCCAGGTCCCAGTCACCGCGCCCGGGATCGAACATGTTGCGGCCCATGACGAACGCCCCTGCCGCGGTGATGCCCTCGATCACGGCGGCGTGCCGCTCGGGCTCCTCGATCATCCACTGGTGCAGGCGATCGCCCACACCCTCGCCGAACGGCTGGTCGAGGCTCTGGTGCCGCCCTGCCACGAAACCGTCCACGGACATCGACATGTCACAGACGACCTTGCTCATCTCGTTTCCTCCCGCGTGCGCGGGCGCCCTGCCGGCGCCGCTTTCACGGGGAGGTCGGAGCCGTCGGCTCGTTCTCTACATGCCGGTCGAGTGCTCCGGCGGTCCGCTCACCGGACCGGGCCGCCCGCGCGCCCGTCGCCGCCCTCGCCCTGGATTGGGACTCCTACTTGATCCCTTTGTGTCCTGCCGGGCAATCGATTTCGGGGGCGAATCCCCGAACGGGCCGCTACGGTGACCCGTGGAAGATTCGGCCAAGCCCGTAAAGCCTCTCCCGGAGTCTCTCTATGCGTGTAGCAGCGGCAGTCCTGTCCTTCCTCCTCGCCGTCTTCGTCGTGCCGTCCCCGCAGGCCGCCGCCGCGTCACTGCCGGGCGGCAAGGCCTCCTACGTCGTCTCGCAGGGGCATCTCAAAGCCTCCTCCCAGGAGAACTGGCTGCGCCTGGGCAGCTACCACTTCGGCACCGACGGCACGGTGACCGCCTCCTTCTACCTGTGGTGGCAGCGCAACCCCGAGGCCAGGCAGCGCACCGGCGCCACACCCGACGCGAGCTGCACCACCACGGCCGGAGGTTCGGGAACGCGGGCCCGCGCGTGCGAGGTGCTCACCGCCGGAGGCTTCATGGGCGCTCCCGACGAGAAGCGCACCGGGACGTACACCCTGTCGGGGAACGTGGTGAGCATCCGGTGGGAGATCGCCCAGACGTGGACGGAGCAGTGGACCGTGCAGGGCTCTCCCGACGGGAAGCTGGCCCGCCTCGACCTCACGCACAGCACCCTGGCCACCCACGGCTACGGCTACGGCAGCAACGCCGCGCTCTCCACCCGGCGCGCGATGAGCTCGGTGAAGGCGCACCCCGGCACGCTCAAGCAGGACCTGACGAGCTGGGCGGGCGGCAAGATCACCAACTCCATGGACCAGACGTTCGGCCTCAGCTCCTTCCGCACCTGCAGCACCACCACGTCGTGCCTGACCTACCTGCAGCCGTCCTCGAACAACGCGTGCAAGAAGGAAAGCGGCTGCCCCACGTACGGCGGCGGGACCTCCGCCAACATCACCTCCATCCAGTACTACCTGATCAAGCTCGCCAACTCCGACCGCCGCGACACGCTGTGGCACTGGTGCACCTGCCTGGCGATGGAGCGCGACCAGTTCTGCTACAACGGCAACTCCCACGTCAAGCCGCTCATGCAGATCATCGACGACGGCGGGGCCTTCCGCGGCTGGGTCGGCGCGGAGGCGTCCTTCTCGACCTCCAACTCGCGGGCGTCGGACATGCTGGCCGTGTTCCGCATCTCCGACTTCGGCTGACCGCCTTCCGCTGACCGACCTGTTCCGCCGACCGGCGCCGGTCCCCGCCCAGGGGATCGGCGCCGGTCGCCGTTTCGGCCACCTCGGCGTCACTCGCCGTTCGGTTCGGTGGGCTAGCCTTTTCGGTATGCGCGGGGTTGGAGTGCTCGTCGCCGCACTTGGTGTGCTCGTGCTCGCCGGGTGTGCGCAGGACGACGAGATCTACGTCACCACGGTCACCGACAGCCACGGCCGAGCCTGTACGTTCGTCTACACGGCCCGCGAGGGCGAGGGCTTCAACAGCAGCCGCGACGTCGACGTCAGCCAGCTCGACTGCGAATACCCGCCCGCCGGCCGCACCCCGGGCAAGCCCACGACGGTCCATATGTCGCCCAGCGCGCAATAGCCCTCTGCCCCCGGTCGCCGCCGACGGACGCGCCCGCCGCCGGAGTGCCGGACGGCGGGCGGCCACGAGAGGCGGCGGCGTCAGAAGTCGTCGGCGGTGCGGATGCGGTCGCGGATCCACACGCCGGCCGGCTTGAGCCGCGAGGTGCCCGCGAAGGGCCCGCTGGGGCAGGTGCCCTCGGTGAAGACGGCGCCGGAGCGGAAGTCGTCGGAGAGGTTCCAGTTCACCCAACTGATCTTCTTCTGCGCCATCAGGTCGAGGTACTGCTGCGAGCGGGTGAAGTTGTTCCCGCCGTCGCCCGAGGACGTCTGGGTGCCGAACTCCGTCACGAAGATGGGCAGCCGGTCCGCGGCCCTGGACAGGGTGTCGAGGTAGTCGGTGCCGTGGGAGGCCGCGTAGAAGTGGAAGGTGTACATGATGTTGGTGGCGTTGACCGGGTTGTTGATGATCTCGGTCTCGCTGGCGCCGTCGGAGACGCCGAGGGACGACCACGCGCGGGTGCCGACCAGGATGGGCGTGTCGGGGTCGTGCTGCCTGATCACGGGGATGAGCTGGTGGGCGTAGTTCCTGACGGTTGACCAGGAGACGCCGTTGGGCTCGTTGGCGATCTCGTAGAGCAGGTTGTTCTTGCCGTTGTGCCGCTGGGCGATCTCGGTGAAGAACGTCTTGGCCCGGTCCAGGTTGTGGTTGGGGTCACCGGGGCTGAGCATGTGCCAGTCGACGATGGCGTACATGCCGCGGGCGGTGGCCTGCTCGATGAGGTTGTGCACGCGGTCGGTGAACAGGCGCGGGTTGGTCTCGTACCCGCCTTCCTGGATGTACATCGAGATGCGCAGGACGTCGGCCTTCCAGTCGTTGGCCAGGGCGTCGAGCGAGGCGGTGTTGAGGCACTGGTGGTACCACTGCAGGCCGTGCGAGCTCATGCCGCGCAGTTGGATCTGCTTGCCGTTCTGGTTGCAGAGCTTGGTGCCGCAGACCCTGAGCTGACCGTTGGCCTGGACGGGCGTCCCTCCGGCGGAGGGCGTGCCGACCACGATGCGGTCGAGGTTGGGGCCGCCGTTGGCGGTGGTGGCCGTGGCGCGAACGGTGTTGGCGCCCGCATTGAGCGTGGTGGTGACCGTGGCCTCCTGCCAGTTCGTCCAGACGCCGGTGCCGGGGAAGTCGATGGTGCTCGTGGTGCCGTTCACGGCGATGGCCATCGGGCGGTTGACGGCGGTGCCGTTGGCGTACCGGAGGGTGAGGGTGGCGGGGCCGCTCGTGGCGGCGTCGACGGCGAACTGCACGTACGAGCCGGTCGTGTTGTCGTAGTTGACGAAGCCGGTGCCGCTGAATCCGGCGTGGTTGGACTCGACCGCGCCCTGGGAGACGGTGGCGCTCTCGGCCTCGTACGTGGTCGCGGCCGAGACTGGGGTCGCCTGCAAGGAGAGGGCGGCGATCGCGGCCACGACGACGAGCCGCAGGGATCGATGCATGGGGGTGAGCTCCTCTACCCGTTCATTAGGAAACCTTACTAACGAGCATGGGGAGCGTAGTTCGGGTCTCTGTCAGCAGACAAGACCCAAATCTGACCGGGCCGGTCAACCTGCCCGCCCTGGCCCCTGAGCCCTCGTGGCCGCCTCCGATGCGGTCTTCACCGCGTCTCTTGACGCTTCGTCAGGTGAGTGGTCCCATGAGTCGCGATAGGAAGGTTTCCTAATCCGGAGGACGCAGATGCGATCACTCCTCGCGGGCGCGGCGGCGATCGGGCTGCTGTTACCCGCTCTGCCCGCCGCCGCCGACCCCGTCGAGTCCGGCCCGTGGACGGCGTACTCGCCGACCTTCACCGTGCAGGAGCGCGGCTGCGGCGACGTCGGCGACCTGACGTTCCGCCTGACCTGCTCCACCGGCAGTGGCGACCAGCGGGCCGAGCGGCGCTACGCCACCTACACGGGCGGCACCCGCCAGTTCGAGGGCCACTTCAGGATCACCAGCCTGGAGGGCACCCGCATCAGCCTGAAGCAGACGTTCAAGACGACCGGCCCGTTCTTCATGCTCGCCGTCGAGCGCGGCGGCCGGCTGTACGCGGTGCACGGCGGCACCACGATCGCGACCGGTGCGACCGTCGGCACCACGGTCCGGGTCAACACCGTGCACGTCGTGGGCAGCAGCCATCGCACCTACATCAACGGGTCGTTGCGGCACACCGTGTCGAGCGAGAGCGGGAGCTTCTACGACAAGTTCGGCGCCTACCGGACCGACAGCGGCCAGGGGCCCGCCACGGTGCAGTGGAGCAACGTCCAGTTCTGGCGGAAGTAGGGCCTGTGCGGGCTCTGGCGGCGGCGCTGCTCGCGCTGACGGTCGTGGCGTGCGCAGCCCCGCCCCCCGACGCGACGCCCCCTCCCGGATCGGCCCTCGACGCGGCGGCCCCCGACGCCGAAGGTTCCGACGCCGCAGCCCCCGACGCTGCAGCCTCCGTCACGCTGCCGGGTCAGCCGCCGTCGGGTCAGCCGCCGGGTCACCCGACGCCGGGTCGCCCGGCGTCGGCCGGTGGGGCGGGGCCGGGAGTGGCGACCGCGCGGTTGTCCGGCGTGCTCGTCTCGCCGACCGATGTCGAGCTGCGCTGGAGCGAAACCGGCTCCGGAGCCGGGACCGGCACGGGTGCTGGGGAGCGGGCCGTCGCGGGGTACGCGTTGGAGTTCGCCACCGCCCCCGAGGGCCCGTACACGACCTTGGCCTTCCTTCCGTCCGGGGAGACGGCCTACACCCACCCCGACCTCATCCCGCAGACCACCTTCCACTACCGACTGCGGCCCTACTACGGCCCGGCGACGAAGCCGGTCGACGTGGTGCTCGGCGGCGGCCCGTACGGGGAGGCGGAGCCCGGCTGGTCGCAGCCGCGTACGATCCCGGGCAGCCCGCCCGGCAAGCTCCCCACGGGCACGGCGGCACCCTCCGACCTGAGGGCCACCGTCACCCAGGCCGACGGCGTGGCCTTCACGTGGACCGACCGGACGGGCGACGAGGAGGGCTTCCTCCTGGAGAACCGGCCCGCGAACCAGCCCGGCTTCCGGGTGGTGGCCCTGCTCGACCCCGACGTCAACGCCTTCGGCCTGATCACGCTGCCCGAGGAGCGGCGCGCGACCTACCGGGTACGCGCCATCCGCCACGGAGCCCCGTCGAACGTCGTCGCACTGAAGACGGGCGGCACCTGAGGCATCGGAACGTTGCCGCCCGAATGGTCACTGCAATCGGTTGCGGAAAGTGCGCGGCGGCGACACCCAAGACACCCGCCGTGGCGACCGGCCGGACCCGCCCCGCCGTGCCCTGCTCCCGGCCTGACGAGCCTGGACGGCGCGCATCGACCCGGCGGGACAGCGCATGGCTCCGATCTTCGAGTGCTCTTCCGGCCAGCAAGCGGCTGCATCGCCCATCCATCAGCCACTTTCATCCGATGAATCGATATGGAATAAGTTAGGAAAGGTTCCTAAATTATGGATCGTTCCAGTGGTTGACGGCCTTCCTCGTTTGTGGCAAACGTTTGGGGGAGCTCCACTTCCTTACTCGTGGCATCACTCTCAGCCAGGAGCGCCCGATGATCTTCAGTAAGTTCGGGGCCTGCATCGCCGCCTGCCTGCTCGTCTTGGGCACGACGGCGCTCCCCTCGGCCGCAGCGCCCACCCGGTACGAAGCCGAGAACGCGACGATCTCCCAAGGCGTCGTCGAGTCCAACCACACAGGCTTCTCCGGCACCGGCTTCGTCAACGGCGACAACGTCGCAGGCTCCTCCCTCGAATGGACGGTCAACGCGCCCAGCGCGGGCACCGGCACGCTGGCCTTCCGCTACGCCAACGGCACCACCTCCGACCGGCCCAGCGACATCTCCGTCAACGGCACCACGGTCGCCGCCGCCCGCTCGTTCCCCCCGACCGGCGTGTGGACCGGCTGGACCACGGTCACGCTGACCGCGCCCCTCACCGCGGGGCCCAACACGATCAGGGCCACCGCGGCGGGCGCGGGCGGTAACCCCAACTTCGACTACCTCGACGTCGAGGTCCAGTCGGCGGGCTTCACCGACTACCAGGCCGAGAACGCGACGATCTCACAGGGCGTCGTGGAGTCCAACCATGCCGGGTTCACCGGCTCGGGCTTCGTCAACTACGACAACCTGGTCGGCTCGTACGTCGAGTTCTCCGTCAGCGCGGCCGCCGCCGGCACGCAGGGCCTGACCTTCCGGTTCGCCAACGGCACGACGTCCGACCGGCCGATGGCCATCGCCGTCAACGGTACGCCCGCCACGGTGAGCTTCCCCGCCACCGGCGCGTGGACCACCTGGCAGGAGGTCACCGTCAACGCGGCGCTCAACGCGGGCGCGAACACCGTCAGGGCCACCTCGACCACCGCGGGCGGCGGCCCGAACCTCGACCGGCTGCGCGTCAGCGGCCCCGGCGACACCGAGAAGCCCACCGCTCCCGGACAGCCCGCCTGCTCGGCGATCGCGCACGACGCCCTGACCCTGGACTGGCCGCCGTCCACCGACGACATCGGCGTGGTCGGCTACGACGTCTTCCACCAGGGCCAGCAGATCGCGACCGCGACCGCGCCCCCGTACCGGCTGACCGGCCTCACCCCCGACTTCGCCTACCAACTGTCGGTGTTCGCCCGCGACGCCTCCGGCAACGTGTCGCTGAGCAGCCCCGAGGCCGACTGCCGTACGCTGCCCGCGCCCGCCGACGATCCGCCGACCGCGCCGGGACAGCCCACCGTGAGCGCCGTGCAGGCGACCTCTGCCTCGGTGACCTGGGGCGCGTCGAGCGACGACAACGGGGTGCGCGCCTACCTGGTGCGCGACCACGCCACCGACGCCGTGCTCGCCACGGTCACCGGCACGCCGCCGGCGACGACGGCCGTCGTGCCGCTGGAGTGCGCGCGTACGTACCAGGTGCACGTGGTGGCGCGGGACGGCGCCGGCCGGCTCTCGAACCCGAGCCCGCCCTCCGCGTCGTTCACCACCGGGAGCTGCGGCACCGTTCCGCAGACGCCGACCAGCGTCGCGGGCGGCTTCGACATCCCGTGGGACGTCTCCTGGGCCCCCGACGGGACGTACGCGCTGGTGACCGAGCGTGACACGTTCCGGGTGTTCAAGGTGACCACGTCGGGCACGAAGACCCAGGTCGGGACGGTGCCCAACGTGCAGACCACCGACGGCGAGGGCGGCCTCATGGGCCTCGACTTCTCGCCCACCTGGAACGGCACGACCGACCAGGAGGTGTTCTTCATGCACACCGCCTCCGAGGGCAACCGCGTCGCCAAGATGAACTTCAACGGCACGGCGCTCAGCGGCTACGCCTCGATCCTGCAGGGCATCGACAAGAACCGGTACCACAACGGCGGACGCATCAGGTTCGGCCCTGACGGCCACCTGTACGTCGCCACCGGCGACGCCCAGCAGACGAGCAACGCCCCCGACCTCGACTCGCTCAACGGCAAGATCCTGCGCGTCACCAAGAGCGGCGCGGCGGCCCCCGGCAACCCGTTCGGCACCCGGGTCTACAGTTACGGCCACCGCAACCCGCAGGGCCTGGCCTGGGACTCCGCCGGTCGCCTGTGGTCGTCGGAGCTGGGCAACTCCTCGCGCGACGAGCTCAACCTCATCCTCCCCGGCCGCAACTACGGCTGGCCCACGTGCGAGGGGTCGTGCAGCGTCTCCGGGATGACCAACCCCAAGCACACCTGGAGCACCGCGGAGGCGTCGCCGAGCGGCATCGCCATCGTCAACAACACCGTGTTCGTGGGCGCGCTGCGCGGCCAGCGCCTGTGGCGCGTCGTGCTCGACGGCGAGAACGTCTCGACCGTCAACGCCTACTTCAACGGCACGTACGGCAGGCTCCGCGCGGTGGAGAAGGTGCCGGGCGCCGCCGCCATCTGGTTCGGCACCACCAACTCCGACAACAACGGCAACGGCTCTCCGGACACCATCAGGCGCTCCGCCATCCAGTGACCGCTCCCTGACCGCCGGCGGCCG
>NZ_BAAAZP010000075.1:24524-91760 GCF_039536965.1 Nonomuraea antimicrobica
CCGACCGTCTGGATGTGACGACATGAGAGAGCCCCTGTCCCGCCGCCGGTTCGGCGCCCTCCTGGGAGCCGCCGCCGTCACGCCGCTGCTGCCCGCGCGGCCCGCGTGGGCCGCCCCGACCCTGCTGCCCTCCGGGATGACCTGGCAGTTGCTGTGGTCGCCCGCGGCCTCCGTCAACGGCATGGGGGCGTGGGAGACCGTCGAGGACGACCGCGCCGACTCCCACCCGGCCGGTGCGCCGCACATCTTCCCCGAGGGGAACAACTACCGCTTCACCATGCACACGGCCGACCGGGACACGAGCACCGACCGGCAGCGGCACGAGGTGACCGGCAACCGTACCTCCGGCAGCGGCTTCCTGCAGTGGAGGAGCGGTGAGCTGTGGCGGGTCACGTACTCGATGTACATCCCGAGCACGCTCAAGGCCACCACGACGTTCACCCACATCTTCCAGACCAAGATGCCCGGCACGGGGACGTCGCCGATCACGGTCACCTCGCTGCGCCGGGTGGACGGCAGGCAGACCATCGAGCACAAGATCTTCGAGCCGGACATCCTGGTCGGGCGGACCGACCTGGAGCCGCTGCACGACAGGTGGATCGACGTCGACTACGAGATCAGGATCGGCGACGGCTCGTCCGGCGGGGTCAGGTGGATGGTCTCGAACGGCGGCGCCACGGTGGTGGACGCGACCAGGACGGGCGTGGACACGTTCCTCGGCGACCGGGTGCGGCCCAAGTGGGGCATCTACCGTTCGCTGGGCGACACGTCGGGCTCGCTGCAGAACTGCCACCTGCTGCTCACGAACCTCAGGTCCTACAAGGCCGTGCCGGGCAGCGGCGGCGGCGTCACCCGGTACGAGGCGGAGAACGCGACCATCTCCCAGGGCGCGGTGGAGTCCAACCACGCGGGCTTCTCCGGGGCGGGGTTCGTCAACGGCGACAATGCCGCGGGCCCGTACGTGGAGTGGACGGTCAGCGGCGCCGCCGGACCCGCCACCCTCCGGATCCGCTACGCCAACGGCACCACGACCGGCCGCCCGGCGACGGTCACCGTCAACGGCACGACCGTCGCCACCCCACCCTTCGGCGGCACGGGCGCCTGGACGACCTGGGCCACCGCCACCGTGCCCGTCACCCTCACCGCGGGCGCGAACACGGTGCGGATCACGTCCACCACCGCGGGCGGCAACCCGAACCTGGACTACATCGAGCTGGCGCAGTGAGCGCGCGCTCCGACCCGGCGGAACGTTCCGGTGGCTGCCGCGGAGCGGGGTGTCACCAGGTGACGGGGAGCTGGTGCACGCCGTAGATGTTCATGTCGGCACGCAGCGGCACCTCCTCGATCGGCACCGCCGAACGCAGGGTGGGGAACCGCCGGAACAGCGCCGGGTACGCGCACCGCAGCTCGATGCGGGCCAGTTGCTGGCCCAGGCACTGGTGCACCCCGTGCCCGAACGAGAGATGCCCGGCGGCGCTCCGCGTCACGTCGAGGGTGTCGGGGTCGTCGAAGCGCTCCGGGTCCCGGTTGCCCGCGGGGATCGAGACCGTGACGACCTCACCCGCCCTGATCGTCACCCCGCCCAGCTCGACGTCCTCCAGCGCACCCCGCTGCGTCCCGAACTGGATGATCGACAGGTAACGCAGCAGCTCCTCGACCGCGTTCTCGGTCAGTGACGGGTCGTCCCTGACCGCCGCCAACTGGCCGGGGTGCGCCAGCAGGGTGAGGACGCCCAGACTGATCATGTTGGCGGTGGTCTCGTGCCCGGCGACCAGCAGCATCATCGCGATGCCGGTCAGCTCCTCGTCGTTCAGCTCGCCGCCGGTGACGAGGCCGCTGAGCAGGTCGTCGGCCGGTTCGGCGCGCTTGCGGAGGACCAGTTCGCGCAGATAGCCGCCGAGCGAGTGCCGGGCGGCGTCGAACTCCTCGGGGGTGCTCTCCAGCGTCATCGCCACGCGGGTGTCGTGCTGGAAGCGCTCGCGGTCGGCGTACGGGACGCCGAGCAGCTCGCAGATCACCAGCGACGGGATCGGCAGCGCGAACGCCGCCACCAGGTCCACTGGCGGCCCGGCCTGCTCCATCGCGTCGAGGTGCTCGTCGGTGACGCGCTCGATCCACGGTTCGAGCTGCCGCATCCGGCGCACGGTGAACTCACCGGTGAGCAGGCGGCGATAGCGCGTGTGCTCGGGGGCGTCCATGCCGATGAACATCCCGGCCGGGACGCGGTCCGAGGTGATCATCTCCTCGATCGCGGGCCGGTGGATCGCCGGGCGGCGGAACTCCATCCGGGAGCTGAAGCGGGGGTCGGCGAGCACCGTACGGACCAGGGCGTGGCTCGTGACCAGCCAGCCCGTGTGTCCGCCGGGGTAGGCGAGCGGCTGGACGGGCTGCCCTTCGCGCAGCGGCCCCAGCTCGGGCGGTGGGTCGAACGGGCAGCCCGCGCTCCGCTCCGTGGGCATGGTGATCGGGGCGGGTGTCCCCGCGGACAACGTTGGTGCCATCTCTCTCGACCTTCCCTTGCGTGCGTACGGACCTTCCCCACGAAACAGCACTTGACGAATAATTGCAAACGATGAAACTTTCGTTGCGTTCCAACATTAGCCGCTGTACCCTGCGCTCGTGGAGAGCGGAGCAGAGGAGAAGGCGCCGAGCCTGCGTGAGCGCAAGAAGGAGCGCACGCGGCGCGCGCTGGTCGAGGCGGCGGCGCGGCTGTTCGCGGAGAAGGGGTACGCGCGGACCACGGTCGCCGAGATCGCCGCGGCGGCCGAGGTCTCCACCGCGACGCTCTTCAACTACTTCGCCGACAAGGAGGACATCCTCTTCGCGGGCGACCGGGAGGGGATGGACGCGGTGTTCCGGATGTTCGCCGAGCACGGTCCCGAGGAAGGGCCGGCCGAGCTGCTCGCCCGGGTCGTGCGGGAGGGCTTCGGCCGGGCCCTGTCCCCGGACCTCGGCCCCGACATCACGGCGGGCGTCGACCCGCTGCGCGTCCAGCTCGTCATGACCGTGCCCGAGCTGCAGGCGCGACGGCTGCGGCACATGCAGGAGTCGCTGCTGCGGCTGGCCCACGCGCTCTACGAGGCGTACTCCGACCGGCTCGACCGGATGACCGCGGCGGGGATGGTCGGCGCGGTGGTGGGCGCCATCCAGACCGTCGGCCTGGTCGGCGTGGCGCGGGGGGAGCCGGCGCACGAGCGGATGGAGGCGATGGTGCTGCGGGCCGTCGACATCGCGATGCGTGGCGTACGCGCGGCGGCGGCGTCGAGCCGCACACCGGACGCCACCCGCGCGACGGACACGGCTCTCGCAACGGACACGGCTCTCACGACGGACGCAGCTCTCACGACGGACGCAGCTCTCGCGCCGGGCGGAGGGCCCGCGCCCGATGGCATCTCGGCGGAGGGCGCATGGCCCAGCAGCCGGTCCGGGATCCACCGGGGTGACGAAAGTCCGACAAAGGTGCGTGACGAAAAAAGAGAGGCCGTGGCGTCCACGTGCCCGTGTTGCGCCGCGCCGGTGGCTCAGCCCGCGCGCGGCCGACCCCGCAGATACTGCTCACATGCCTGCCAGCAACGCGCCTACCGCGCCCGCCACGGCCACCGGCGATCGAGCGAAACCCGCTGATCCGGCCCTGACATCGTCGTGGCGGCAGGCGCGGGGACGCTCCCCGGCGACGTGGACCACCCCTGCCCCTTCGGCCCCGACCCCGCCTGCGCGGGGGCAGGAGGCGGGGAGGCGGCCGAACGGAGGTGTCACCACGTCACCGGGGAGCGGACGTACGGCATGCCCGCGGATCAATCCCCAGGCGGCTAGCTCTTGCTCCAGACGGACGCGATGACGCCGTCCTCGGTGCTCAGGATCTGCGGCGTGTAACCGAGGCTCTTGAGCTCGACCGACTTGACCGTGTAGGTCAGCTTGGACAGGCTCAGGTACTCCTTCAGCCCGGTGGTGCTGCCCTTGCTCCACACGGTGGTGTAGAGCTTGCCGGGCTCGACCGCCATGAGCACCGGGCGCAGGCCCTGCTTCGCCTTCGCCAGGAGCTCCTGGCCGCGCTGCTCAACGGTCTGGCCGAGGGTCACCTGGAGGGCCCCCGTGGTGCCGCCGGCCGCCCAGACGGCCGCGTACAGGGGGCTCTCGACCGTGCCGTACACGTCCAGCGAGGAGATGCTGTAGCCGGCGGCGGAGAGCTCCGAGTTGACCTTGGTGAAGGTCTCCTTGGACATGGCGAGCTGGGACTTCGCCAGTTGCGTGGTCTTCTCGAAGACGGCGGCGAAGACGGCGTTGGAGCCGATGCCGGTGCCGCTGATCAGCTTCGGCTGGAAGCCGGCCTTGACCTGCTCCTGGATGCGCTGGGGCAGGGTCGTGGCCGTCAGCCCCTGCAGGACGTTCACCTTGCTGGTGGCGTCCTTGACCCACAGGGACGTGTACTGCGGGTTGGCCGCGTTGGTCACGTTCAGCGCCGTGGGGACGTAGCCCTTGCCGAGCAGGTCCTTGACTCGCTGCACCAACTGGTTACCGGTGAGCGCGTCAAGAGAGAGCCACTCCAGCGGCAGGGTCTGAACGGCCTGGGTGGTCTTGGCGGGCTGCTCGGCCAGCGCCGGGGAGGCGACGGCCAGCAGCGGCGCGGTGGCCGTGACCACGGCCGCGGTCAGGATGGCAGCCCTCTTCGTGCTCCTCATGATCCTCCTATGTAGTGAAAGGTCATCCCAATTTGAGACAAGACGGGACCATAACAGAGCATGAGTGGCAGGCAACCTTCCGTTACCGCGATCGTGACAAGTCTGTGTCAAAACGATCGACAACCCGAGAAATGCTCACGTTTTGTGCGGAACGGTCCACGCAACGTGGCGGTGTCACCGAGTGTGACGGGCCGACGGCGACGGGAACGGTTCCGGCGCGACTGGAACGATCCGGGCCGCCGCGAGTGGCACCGGGCCGGCGGGCAGGTGCGCCGCCGGCCAGGCGCCGGGCCCGCGTGAGCTCAGATGGCGCCCTTGACCAGGGGAGACGCGAGGCCCGCGAAGGTCAGGGGGTGCCGTTGATCAGGGCCAGGGCGAGATCGGGGCTGAAGGTGCCGGCCGGCGTCGTGCCGCCGATCCCGCAGGGCCCGTCGGAGTCGCCCGGCACCTTCACCCAGAACAGGTACTCGGCACCGCTCGACTGCTGCCGGGGCGTGGTCCCGAGCTTGCGCCCCGGCGGGTTGCACCAGTTGTCGCCCGGCGTGCCGTCCACGTACGGGCCGTTGCCGTTCCTGCTGGTGTCGATCACGTACTTCTTCGCGCCCACCGTCCCCGCCAGGCGCGTGTTGACGGCCGCCGCGTACGCCTCGTTGTCGGCGGTCGTGACGTAGTTGGAGACGTTCAGTGAGAAGCCGCGCGTGTTGCCGATGCCCGACGCGACCAGCGCGGGGGCGGCCTCGTCAGGGGAGAGCCAGGCGGCGTGGCCCGCGTCCAGGTACACCCAGGCGTTCGGCGCCTGGGCCCGCAGCACCTGCGTGGCGTCCAGCAGCATCCGGTACTGGTCCGCGGGGTCCAGGCCGAACCGCGTCACGCAGCCCGCGGCGGCGACCGCGTCGGGCTCCAGCACGACGACGGCGTGGCGGGTGCCGATCGCCTTGGCGAACTCGGTGATCCAGGCGTGGTAGGCGACCGCGTCGCCCGCGCCCCCGCCCGAGTGGCCCCCGCACGCGTCCCGGTTCGGGATGTTGTACGCCACCAGCATCGGCAGCCGGTCCTGCGCCTGCGCCGCCCCCACGTACGTGTCCACGGCCAGCGTGAGGTCACCGAACCAGTCGCCGAACCACTCGAAGATCGGCTTGCTGCCGATGGCGTTCATGACGGCCTGGCCCTCGGGGGTCCCCAGGTGCTGGCCGGCCCACTTGGCGGGGTTGGACAGCGAGGAAACGTACAGGGCGGTGGGCCGGGTGGTCTGCGTCTCCATGAGCGAGACGTTGTCGAGGCGGACGACCGGCTTGCCGCCGGACCCGCCGAGCTGGAACGTGACCTCGGCGGCCGTGGCGGAGCCGGGCGCGGCCACGAACGGGATGCTGTAGCGCCTGCTCCCCGTGGTCAGGGACACGTCGGTGGACAGCGACTGGTTGCTGCTCGGGGTGGCCGTGTACTGGACCGTGGCGCGGGCCGTGAAGGCGGTCGTGGAGGAGGCGTCGAAGGAGAGGGTGTAGCTCTTGCCGGGGTTCAGGGCGGCGGTCGTGGGCGTGGCGACCATCGCGTCCCATGAGTTGGCGACGACCGCCTTGACCTCCACCCGCAGGCGCTCGGTCTCCACCGAGATCGCGGACTGCCCGTGGGCCGCCCACGGGCTGGTGGAGGTGGTGAAGGCGCCGTTCGCGATGAGCTGGGCGGCGGCGGAGGCGGGCGAGGGGACGACGAGGGCGGCGGCGGTCAGTACGGCTGCCAGCGCGGCCGTTCCACCAGATCGGAGACATAAGCGGGATCGCACGTGTGATAACCTTTCGTCGGCTTCCGACGATGATCATGACTGTCCGATCCCGGCCGGGTCAACAGATCCGTTCTGGGGTTCCCGGGTCCTCAGTGACCGGGCAGGCCGTCCGCCGTGTACCGGGCCAGCGAGGGCCCCCGCCGCGCGGCCAGCTCAGCGCCGATCCGCTCGGCCCTGCGCAGCACGCGCAGCACGTTCCCCCCGGCCAGCAGCTCGCAGTCGCCCTCGCTCCAGCCACGGGACACCAGCTCGGCGAAGAGCGCGGGATAGCAGGACACGTCGGTCAGCCCGTCGGGCAGGTCGGTGCAGCCGTCGTAGTCGCCGCCCAGCCCGATGCCCGTCACGCCCGCGACCTCACGGGCGTGCTCCACGTGGTCGGCGACCTGGGCCAGCGTGGCGCGCGGGCGCGGCCTGCGCCGCAGGAACTCCGCCGCCGGTTCCTCGGCCGCCGCCCGGTCGGCCGGGTCCACGCCCTGCTCGCGCACGTACGCGTCGAGCTCCAGCCCCCACTCCCTGCACTGCTCGGAGACGAAGGCGGACACGAAGGTCACCATGCACACGCCGCCGTTGCCCGGCAGGCGGGCCAGCACGGCGTCCGGGACGTTGCGCGGATGGTCCACGAGGGCGCGGCACGACGAATGGCTGAAGATCACCGGTGCCTCGCTCACGTCGAGCGCGTCCCGCATCGTCTCCGGCGACACGTGGGACAGGTCCACGAGCATGCCCAGCCGGTTCATCTCGCGGACGACCTCGCGCCCGAACGAGGTCAGCCCGTGGGCCGCCGGGGCGTCGGTGGCGGAGTCGGCCCACGGCACGTTGTCGTTGTGCGTCAGGGTCAGGTAGCGGACGCCCAGGGCGTACAGCATGCGCAGCGCGCCGAGCGAGCAGGCGATCGAGTGGCCGCCCTCGGCGCCCATGAGACAGGCGATGCGCCCCCGCTCCCGCGCCGCCGCGACGTCGTCGGCCCCGAAGGCGAGGGCCAGGTCGGCGGGGTAGGCGGCGGCCATCTGCCGGACGAAGTCGATCTGCTCAAGGGTGGCGGCGAGCGCGTCCTGCCCGGACAGTGAGGCCGGGACGTAGACCGACCAGAACTGGGCGCCCACCCGCCCCGCGCGCAGCCGGGTCAGGTCGGTGTGCGTGGCTCCGGCGGTGTCGCGCAGGTTGAGCCGGGCGAGGTCGTATCCGCAGGTGACACGGGCCGCCCAGGGCAGGTCGTTGTGGCCGTCGACGATCGGGGCTGCGCGCAGGATCGTCTCCACCCGGTCGGCTACGCCGTCGATGCTCACGAGTTCCCCTTCCGGCGGGCCGAGGCTCCGGCGCGAACCGGAGTCGGAGCGATGCAAGCGTACAAGTCACCTCAATCAAGCATCTATCCGTCAATTGCGTCAATCGCGCACATGTATCGGCCGACACCCCTGTCGGACGCCGCCGTTCACTCCTCCGTCAGGACGGTCGGGTCGACCAGGCCCCGCAGGCGGTCGTTCGCCTGTTCGAGGGCGAGGAGCGTGTTCTCGCGCTGCTCCGCGCTCACCCCGCCCAGCGTCTCCTCGGCCAGCTCCGCCCACGCGCGCTCGATCTCCGGGATCAGCGCATGGCCCGCCTCCGTGACGACGATGCGCACCTGGCGGCGGTCGTTCGGGACCGGCTCGCGGCGGAACCAGCCGCCGCCCTCCAGGCGGGCCAGGCTGCGGGTGGCGGTGGGCGGCTCGATGCCCAGCCGGGCCGCCAGCTCCGACACCGTGATCCCCGCCCGCTCCTGGGCCAGCAGCCACAGCATGACGTCCTGCCCCGGGTGCAGCCCCAGCGCCGCCAGCTTGCGGGCCTTGGCGGCGCGGTAGAGCTTGCTCATCTTGTTCAGCGCCCGGTTGACGCGGATCGCCTCGCTTGTGTCCACCTGACCATCCTATAGATATATAGTCGGCTAATAAGTAGTCGGCTAACTATCTGGGAGGTCTCATGGACCTGGGGCTCGATGGGCGTGTGGTGCTGGTCACCGGGGCGTCGGGCGACATCGGCCGGGCGGTCGCGATGGCGTTCGCGCGGGAGGGCGCGCTGGTCGCCGCGGGGTGGCACCGCTCGGAGGAGCGCGTACGCGACCTCCTCGGCGCGATCACCCGCGCGGGCGGCAAGGGCGTGGCGGTGCGGATCGACCAGCGCGACCCGGCGTCGGTCCTGGCCGCGGTGGACGAGGTCGAGCGGGAGCTGGGCCCCGTCGCCGTCCTGGTGGCCAACGCGGTCGCCTGGCCCGAGAGAGGGCCGGAGACGTGGGAGGGGCTCAACGACGGCTTCACCGCGAACGTGACCGGCACGCTGATGCTGGCCGACGCCGTGCTGCCCGGCATGCGCGACGCCGGGTGGGGGCGGCTGGTGCTGGTCTCGTCCGACGTGGTGGACCAGCCGATGGCCGCGGGCGTGGTCTACCCGGCGGCCAAGGGAGCGCTGGAGACGGCCGCGAAGGTGCTCGCCGTCAGGGAGGCGGCCCACGGCGTGCTCACCAACGTCGTACGGCCCGGCTTCACGCTCACCGACCGCGCGCTGTCGGCGCCCTGGCTCGGTCAGCAGGCCGTCGACTCCGAGAGCGCCAAGACGCCGACGGGCCGCATCTGCACGCCGGACGACGTGGCCTCGGCCGCCGCCTACCTCGGCTCGGCGGCCAACGGGCACGTCAACGGCGAGGTGCTGTCCGTGGCCGGCGGCCGTCACCTGACCCGCTGACCGGCTACGCCGAGGGGCGCGGGGGCCCGACCGTGCCGGTGAGCGTGTGGGTGCAGGGCAGCAGCACCTGGCGCTCGTAGTCGCCGGCCGGGTCGGTGATGAGAGAGGTCAGCAGGTCGACCGCGCGGCGGCCCATGGCGTTGCGGGGGATGCGCAGCGTGGCGACCTGGTCGAGGCCCGACTCGCCCGAGGGGTCGTCCACGAGCAGCACCAGCGAGAGGTCGCCGGGGATCTCCAGGCCGCGCAGCCTGGCCATGGCGACCAGGACCCGGATCAGGCTGACCGCCTCGACGAGGATGGCGGTGGCCCCCTCGCGCACGGTCCGGTCGAGCCACTGCGCGGTCAGGTCGTCGGGACGGGTGAAGACGGGCTCGGGCACCGCCAGGCCGAAACGTTCGAGTGCGGCGCGGAAGCCCTCCCAGCGGTCGGTCTGCGGCTCGTCGCGCTTGGCCTCGCCGACGTAGGCGAAGGTGCGGTGGCCCAGCGCCACCAGGTCGTCGAGGATGCGGCCGGTCGCCGCGCGGTAGTCGCCGCCGACGTAGCAGATCTCCGTGCCGGGGACCTCGCGGTGGCCGATGTAGACGAACGGGTGGCGGTCGGCGGCCAGCCGGGCCAGGTCCTCCCTGTGGGTGTGGTGGCCGAGCAGCAGGCTGCCGTTGGCCTGGCGCAGCCCGTTCGTGGAGCCGCGGTAGATGCGGCGCACCCCGTCGTCGTTGGGCGCCGCGGTGAACAGCACGAGGTTGCAGCCCTCGATCCCGGCCTGCTCCTCGATGCCCTGGAGAAACTCGAAGTAGTAGTCGCCCGCGCTGGTCGGGAAGATCGGCTCGAACGTGTGCACGCCGAGCAGCAGCGGCGCGTGCCGGCCGCCGGACGCCAGGCGCTGCTGGCCCGCGGAGACGTATTTGAGCTGTCTGGCCGCCCTGAGCACCTTGCGCTGCGTCTCGGCCGAGATGCGGCCGAGGTCGCCCGAGCCAGTCAGCACCATCGAGACCGTCGACTGGGACACCCCCGCCTCCCGCGCGATGTCCGCCTGGCTCGGCCCTCTCCCCCTTGATCGCGACATGCCCCCATTTTTCATTAGCAATCGCTCGGCTGTCCAGTGCTGATATTTGCACAAGAATCAGCTATTGACACGTCCATTTAGCCCAGGCTTAACATGTGCGCAACCTGACGGGCTGGCGCACAGAAAGCTAATACATTAGCAATGACTGAGCTGAAGGTTGACCTGCTGGTGGTGGGCGGCGGACTGGGTGGGGTGGCGGCCGCGCTGACGGCCGCCCGCCTGGGCCACCGCGTGGTGCTCACGGAGGAGACGGACTGGCTGGGCGGACAGCTCACGGCGCAGGCCGTGCCCTCCGACGAGCATCCGTGGATCGAGACCCCGCACGTCTCCGCCGGATACCGGGAGCTGCGCAACCGCATCCGCGACTACTACCGGCGCAACTACCCGTTGCTTCCCGAGGTGGCGGCGCAGGAGGTGCTCAACCCCGGCCTGGGCAACGTGAGCAAGCTGTGCGTGGAGCCGCGGGTGGCGCTGGCCGCCCTCGAAGAGCTGCTCATGCCGTACGTCTCCGCGGGCCGGATCACCGTGCTACTCGAGCACGTCCCCGTGGCGGCGGAGACCGAGGGCGACCGGGTGACCTCCGTGACGCTGCGCGGCACGCGTACCGGAGAGCCGACCACCGTCGTGGCGCCCCTGGTGGCCGACGCCACCGAGCTGGGCGACCTGCTGGAGCTGACCGGCGCCGAGCACGTGATCGGCGCCGAGTCCCGCGACGAGACCGGCGAGCCGTACGCGGCCTCGGTGGCCGACCCCACCGACCAGCAGGCGATCACCTGGTGCTTCCCGCTGGAGTACCGGCCGGGGGAGGAGCACGTCATCGACAAGCCCGCCTCCTACGACCACTGGAAGACCCACGTCGACTCCTTCTGGCCGGGCCCCCAGCTCTCCTGGGAGAAGATCGACATCCACACCATGAAGGGCCGGGTCAACCGGATCTTCGAGGGCGACACGGACGCCGTGAGCCTGGCCGACCTGTGGCACTTCCGCCGGATCAGGGCCCGCACCCAGTTCGACCGCGCGCTCGTCGACACCGACATCACGCTGGTGAACTGGCCGAACATCGACTACTGGGAGGCGCCGCTGCTCGGCCGGGGCGCCGACCGCGACAAGGCGCTGCAGCGGTGCAAGGAGCTGTCGCTGTCGTACCTGCACTGGATGCAGACCGAGGCGCCGCGCCACGACGGGGGCCACGGCTACCCGGGGCTGCGGCTGCGCCCCGACCTCACGGGCACGGCCGACGGCCTGGCGAAGTCCGCCTACATCCGCGAGTCGCGCCGCATCAGGGCCCGCTTCACCGTGGTGGAGCAGCACATCGCGGTCGTGGACCGCCCCGAGGGCGCGGGCGCCGAACGGTTCGCCGACTCGGTGGGCGTCGGCCACTACAACATCGACCTGCACCCGAGCACGGCCGGCATCAACTACGTCAACCTCGAGGTCTACCCGTTCCAGATCCCGCTGGGCGCGCTCGTCCCGGTCCGCCTGCGCAACCTGCTGCCCGCCTGCAAGAACATCGGCACCACCCACATCACCAACGGCAGCTACCGGCTGCACCCGGTCGAGTGGAGCATCGGCGAGGCCGTCGGCGCGCTGTCGTCCCTCTGCCTGAGCCGGGGCAGCGAGCCGCACGCCGTGGCCGACTCCGCCGAGCTGACCGAGGACCTGCAGCGCCTGCTCACCGGCACCATCGGCGCCCCGGTGGCCTGGCCGGACGACGTCGCCGTGCTGCGCCCCTCGCAGGCGCGCAAGAACGCCACCCCCACCTACGTCCTGCCCGAGCGGCGCGGGTGAGGCGGCCATGGAGCACGACGTCATCATCTACGGCGCCACGCTCGCCGGCATCATGGCCGCGCTGCGCCTGCGCCTGCGCGGGCTGTCCAGCCTGATCCTGGAGCCGACCGGGCACGTGGGCGGCATCGTGGCCGGCGGGCTGGTCAAGAGCGACCCGCCGAACGTCATCGAGGCCCTGGCCGGGCTGACCCGCGACCGCTTCTTCGCCGGCATCGGCCGCGAGTACGGCGCGGACGAGCCGCGTTACCGCTTCGAGCCGAAGGTCGCCGAGCGGGTCGCCCGGCGGCTGCTGGCGGAGGCGGGGGCCGAGGTGCTGGCCGGCACCCGTGTCCACGGCCCCGCCGACGTCGAGACCCGGGGCCGCCGGATCCAGGCGGTGCTCGGCCGGCGGGCGCGCTTCTTCATCGACGCCTCCTACGAGGGCGACCTGATGGCCGCCGCCGGCGTGCCGTACACCTACGGGCGCGAGCCCCGCGCCCGCTACGACGAGCCGTTCGCCGGCGTGCTCCCGCACCGGGCGCTGCGCCGCAGCGAGTTCTCGCCCAACCGCGGCTACCCGGTCGGCCCGCCGCCCACCGAGCGGCCAGGGGACGGCGACGCCAAGACGCAGGCGTACAACTTCCGCGGCGTGCTGTCCAAGGCGGCCGACCGGCTGCCCTTCCCCCGCCCGGAGGGGTACGACCCGCGCCTGTACGACCTGCTCGGCCAGCTCGTCCGGCGGCGCGGCATCGGGGGCCTGTCGGACATCGTCACCCACACGGCGCTGCTGCCGCCCGGCGACAAGTACCAGACCAACCAGGCGCTGTTCATCGGGTTCGACCTGCCGGGCGCGTCGTGGGACTACCCCGACGGCACCTGGGCGCGGCGGGAGGAGGTCATCGCCGAGCACGTCCGCTGGCACCAGGGCCTGCTCTACTTCCTGGCGAACGACCCGTCGCTGCCGGAGTCGTTCCGCGCCGACACGCGCGCCTTCGGGCTGCCCGCCGACGAGTTCGCCGACAGCCCGTACGGCGCCGGCTTCCCGCACGCCCTCTACATCCGCGAGGCCCGCCGCATGGTCGGACAGCACGTCCTCACCCAGCACGACCTGCGCGCCCCCGGCAACACCACGCCGACCCCGGTCTGCTGCTGGAAGTACGGCATCGACTGCCACATCGTCCAGCTCTACCCCGAGGGCCAGGACACGATCGCGGGGGAGGGGCCGCCCAGCGGCACCGAGTACAACGAGCCGGCCGACCTCTACCAGATCCCCGCCGAGTGCCTCTTCCCTGCGCGCGGCGGGATCGAGAACGTCGCCGTGCCCGTCTGCTTCTCCGCCAGCCACGTCGCGTACCTGTCGGCCCGCATGGAGCCGAACTTCGGCATGCTCGGCGAGGCCGCGGGCGAGCTGGCGGCTCAGGCGCTGCGTACCGGGCAGGCGGTGCAGGACTACCGCTATCCCGACCTGGCCGCCGCCCTGCGGGAGCACGGCAGCGTGCTGTCCCTGCCCGAGCTGGAGGTTCCGACATGATCCCCGATCCGCCGTTCCAGCCGGGGCCGCTCGACGCGGCGGCCGGCCGGCGGCCGCACCGGGTCGAGCTGCCGCTGCACGTCGGGCAGGCCCGCGAGCGGTGGGCGCTGCGGCTGGAGTTCACGGCCGGGCACGGCCCCTGCCCCGACCTGGAGATCGAGATCGACGGCCGGCACCGCGGGCTCGTCCACCCCGAGGTACGCCGCGACGACCGCACCGAGGTCTACCGGCACGGCCCCATCGCGGGCGAGGTGACGATGGAGGTGCCGATCCCCGGGGCGATGCTGCCGCCGGGCGAGCACGTACTGGCGATCACCACGACGCTCGACCGCGAGGCCGCCACCGGCCCCGTGACGATCCCCGGCGGGCAGCCGCACCGGCACCGCGAGCAGTTCGGGCACCACTTCGGCAGCGGCATCACCTGGCGCTCGATCGAGCTGACGCCCGCCACGTCGCCGCCGCCCCCTCCCGCGCTCAAGGCCACGCCGCTCTACCTGCACGACGGCCGCGAACTCGTCGAGCTGACCGTGCCCGCCTCCGCCCGCCGCGCGGAGGTCCGGCTGTCCGGCCGCACGCACGCCTTCGACCTGCCGGAACGCGACCTCGGCCAGGTACGCGTCCGCTTCCCGGTCGACGAGGCGCGCGGCCCGGCCGAGGTGCGGGTGGACGGCGGCCCGCCCGTGACGTTCGCCCTCACCCCCGCCCGCAGGTGGACGCTGCACCTCATCCCGCACGTGCACCTCGACGTGGGCTACACCGACGGCCAGGGCAAGGTGCTGGAGCTGCACAGCCGCAACCTCGACCGGGCGCTGGCGGCGCTGGAGCGCGACCCCGGCTTCGCGTTCTCGGTGGACGGCTCGCTCATCCTGGCCCAGTACCTGGCCACCCGGTCGGAGAAGAACGCCGACCGGGTGCTCAGGGCCCTGCGCGAGGGCCGCATCGCGGTCAACGCCTTCCACAGCCTGTTCCTGTCCGGCGTGGCCTCGCTGGAGGAGATCTACCGGGCCGCCTACCTGGCGGCGCGGCTGCGCGACGAGCACGGCGTGCCCGTCACGTACGCCAACCTCACCGACGTGCCCTCCTACAGCGCGGCCGTGCCGTCCATCCTGGCCGCGCTCGGCGTCGAGGGCTTCGTCGGCATCGAGAACCACCACCGCGGCGGCAACGCGGACAGCGACCTGCAACACCTGCTCAGCCCGGTCATGTGGGAGGGCGTGGACGGCTCGCGCGTGCTCACCCACTTCTCCGACACCTACTCCCAGCTCCGCTTCATGGTGGGCGACCCGCAGACGATCGAGGGCGGCGCCCACTCCCTGTGCCGCCTGCTGGCCCGCTACGAACGCCCCGGCTACCTGCCCCACGACCTGGCGGTCATCGGCACCCACGCCGACAACGAGGACCTCGCCGACGGCGACGCCGGCTTCGCCGCTCGCTGGAACGCCGTCTACGCCCACCCCCGGATCGTCGTCTCCACGATGGCCGGCTACCTGGACGCGGTCCGCCCGCTGGCCGACCGGCTGCCGGTGTGGCGGGGCGACGGCGGCAGCTACTGGGAGGACGGCGTCGGCACCGGCGCCACGGTGGTGGCCGAGCACCGGCGGGCGCAGAGCGCGCTGCCCGCCGCCGAGGGCCTGGCCGCCCTGGTGACACGGGCCGAACCGGGCTACCGGCCCAACCGGGAGGCCCTCGACGCCGCCTGGGAGGGCGCGCTGTTCGGCGCCGAGCACACCTGGACCTGGTCGCACGCGCTCGCCCACCCGCACGGCGAGCAGGTCGGCGACCAGCTCGACTGGAAGCGGCACCAGGTGCACACCGCCCTGCGGACCGCCGTGGACGAGGGCCGCAGGGCCATGAGCCAGCTCGGCGAGCTGGTCACCACGCAGGGGCCGACCCTGCTCGTGCACAACCCGCTGAGCTGGGCCAGGGACGTGGAGGTCGAGTTCGAGTCGGCCGGGCCGCCGCCGCTGCCCGCCGAGGTGCTGGCCGACTGCGCCGGGCTGCGCCGCTACCGGATGACCGTGGCCGACGTCCCCGGCTTCGGCTACCGGACGATCCCGCTCGCCGCCCCGGCCCCGCTCGCGCCGGGCGAGGAGGACGGCCGCGGCGCGGCCTCCGGCGAGCGGGCGAAAGACTGGCTGCCGGTGCCGCCGCGGCTCGTCACCTCGCGGTGGGAGGCCGAGCTGGATCCCGCGACCGGCGCCGTGCTCGGGCTGACCTGCCGGGCCGACGGCCGCCGGCTGCTCGACGGGCCGCTCGGCCAGGTGCTCTACGTACGCAACGGCCCCTCCACCCGCGTCGTGCCCGCGCACAGCGGCGACCCGCACCACCACCCGCCCGTGCCGCGCACCTCGCTCGACGGCCGCCGCCCCCACGCCGACCCGCCGGACCTCGCCGTCTTCCCGGCCGCGATGCGCCCGGTCGGGCTGCGCAGGACGTACGACGGCTGGCGGCTGCGGTCGGTCGGCAGCGCCCCCAGCGTCCCGTACGTCGAGGTGGACGTGCTGCTCAGGGACGACGACGACCGCGTCGACGTGACCGTCCGCCTGGAGAAGGAGCGCGAACCGGCCAAGGAGGCCCTGTACGTGGCCTTCCCGTTCGCCGCCGAGCAACCCCGCTTCCACTACGACCGGCAGCAGGGCTGGATCGACCCCGCCGCCGACCACGCCCCCGGCGCCTGCCAGGAGTGGTTCACCACGCAGTACGGCGTCGTCGTCGGCTCACCCGCCGGGGCCGTGGCGTGGACCTCGGCCGACGCGCCGCTGTTCACCGCGGGCGACATCGTGCGCGGTGCCTGGCCGGAACGCTTCGCCCCGCCCACGGGCGCGCTCTACTCCTGGGTCATGAACAACTACTGGCCCACCAACACCCCGCCCGAGCAGGACGGCACGCTCACCCTGCGCTACGCCTTCCGCCCGCTGCCCGCCTTCGACCCGGTGGCCGCCGGGCGGCTGGGCCGGGAGGTCAGGGCGGCGCCCATGGTGTCGGAGGTGAGCAGGCTCGACAAGTTCGACACCGAGCCGCGCCGCCTCGCCGCCCCCTCCGGCCGCCTGCTCGACCTCGGACTACCGGACTGGGTCGCCGCGACCGTGTCCGAGCCGCGCGACCGCGACGGCCTGCTCGTCCGCCTCCAGGACCTGTCGGGCCGCGGCGGCGAGGTACGTCCGCGCCACCCGGGCCGGGTCGTCGTGTGCCGGGCCGACGAGAGCGAGCTGCGCGAACTCGACGGCGCCGTCCTGATCGAGCCCTGGCACGTGGTCACACTCAAGCTCCGATAGCCCCCACTGCCCGACGACGTCCTCCATCGTCGGCCCCAACGTCGGCCCTCAACGACGAACCCCCCAACGACGACCCCCCCGACGAAAGGAAAGGCCATGTCTGACGCGCGTCACAGCAGGCGCCAGTTCCTCCAGCTCACCGGGAGCACCGCGCTGCTGGCCGCCTCGGGCGGCCTGCTGACAGCGTGCGGCTCGTCCTCGCCCCCGGCGAGCCCGCAGGGGAGTACGCGCAAGGCGGTCCTGCCCGCGTACCTTCCCTCGACCGTCGTCAAACCCGACGTGCCCGCCACCGCGGACGGTGTGCTGGCCGCCTACCACAGCTATCCCGCCAACCCCGTCACCGCCTTCACCGGCAAGCCCGGCGAAGGGCTGGGCGAGGTCAAGGTGCTGACCAACATGTTCGACCCGGTGCCGCCCGGCGCCGACGCCAACCGTTACTGGCAGGAGCTGAACACCCGCCTCGGCGCGACCCTGAACATCACGATGGCGCCCGCCGCCGACTACGTGAGCAAACTGTCCACCGTCATCGCCAGCGGCGACCTGCCCGACGTCCTCATGCTCTCGGCCAGCCTGGCCAACCGCTCCCAGATCCTCACCCGCCTGTGCGCCGACCTCAGCGAACTGCTCTCCGGCGACGCGGTCAAGAACTACCCGTTCCTGGCCGGCATCCCGCGCGACTCCTGGCTGGCCACCGCCTACCAGGGCGGCGTGTACGCGATCCCCGTGCCCCGCGCCATCGTCGGCACGATCATGTTCGCCCGCTCCGACCTCATCGCGGAACGCTCGCTGAACGGCGAGCCCAAGAGCTACGACGACTTCCTGGCCCTGGCCAAGGGCCTGAGCGACCCGGCGAAGAACCGGTGGGCCTTCGGCGGCCCCAAGGGCGTCATCACGTTCGTGGGCACCATGCTCGGCGTGCCCAACACGTGGCGGGTGGAGGGCGGCAGGTTCACCTCCGAGCACGAGACGCAGGAGCGCAAGGAGGCCATCGCCAAGACCGCCGAGCTGGTCAAGGCCGGTGTGTTCCACCCCGACGCCGTCGGCGGCAAGCTCAACCTGCGCGACCTGTTCGGCAACGGCACCGTCGCGCTCAACGCCGACGGCTACGCCGCCTGGGACATCCTGGCCGACACCTACAAGGTCGACGTCGGCGCGATCGTCTCGCCCGGCCCCGCGCGGGCGGGCCAGGCGCACTTCGCCATCACCGCGTTCAAGAAGACCGACCGCGACCGCCTGGCCAAGCTGCTGCGCGTCTGCGACTGGCTGTCCGCGCCGCTCGGCACGAGCGAGTACATGTTCCGCAAGTTCGGCGTCGAGGGCGAGCACTACACGATGAAGGACGGCGCTCCCCAGCCGACGAGCCTCGGCGACGCCGAGGTCAAGCTGCCCCTGGAGTACGTCGCCGACTCCCCGCACGTGCTCGGCCCCGGCCCCAGAGAACGGGTGGACGCCCAGCGCGCCTACCAGGAACGGGTGGTGCCCTCCATCGTGCGCAACCCCGCCGCCGCCCTCTACTCCGAGACCGCCGTCAACAAGGGCGGCACCCTCATCAAGATCATCGACCAGGCCGAGCTGGACATCGTCTCCGGCCGCAAGCCCGTCAGCCACTGGGACGAGGTCGTCAAGCAGTGGCGTGCGCAGGGCGGCGACCAGATGCGCCGCGAGTACGAGACCGCGCTGGCCCAGGGCGACTGATCGATGGCGCTCGACGTGAAAGCCCCGCCGACCCGCCCGGCCGCCCCCGCGCGGCGCACCAGGCCGCGCACCTCGCGCCTGCGCAGGGACGGGCTGCTGCTCCTGCTCGGCGTGCCCGGCCTGCTCGTGATCGTGCTGTTCCACTACGTGCCGATGCTCGGCAACGTGATCGCGTTCAAGGACTACCAGCCCTTCCTCGGCATCTGGGAGGCGCCGTGGGTCGGCCTGCGGAACTTCCTGGTGCTCTTCAACGGCGACCCGCTCTTTCTCAACGCGCTGGTCAACACGCTCGTCATCTCGCTCGTGCAGATCGTCTTCGTCTTCCCCGTGCCGATCGCGCTGGCGTTGCTGCTCAACTCCCTCGCGGGGGAGCGGGTCAAGCGGCTGGCCCAGTCGATCCTGTACCTGCCGCACTTCATGTCGTGGGTGGTCGTCGTCGCGATCTTCCAGCACATGCTGGGCAACGCGGGGCTGCTGAACACGTTCCTGCGCGGGCACGACCTGGCCACGCTGCCGCTCATGGGCAACCCCGACCTGTTCCTCGCCCTCATCACCTCGCAGGTGATCTGGAAGGACGCCGGCTGGGGCACGATCATCTTCCTGGCCGCGCTGTCCCGGGTCGACCCCGAGCTGTACGAGGCCAGCGCCATGGACGGCGCCTCCAAGACCCGCCAGCTCTGGCACGTGACGCTGCCCGCCATCCGCGGCGTGATCGTGCTGATGCTCATACTCAAGCTCGGCGACGTGCTGACCGTCGGCTTCGAGCAGATCATCCTGCAGCAGGCCATGGTCGGCACCGACGTGTCCGAGGTGCTGGACACCTACGTCTTCACCTACGGCGTGGTCGGCGGCAACTGGGGCGTGGCCGCCGCCGTCGGCCTGGTCAAGGGCCTGGTCGGGCTGGTGCTCGTGGTCGGCGCCAACAAGGTCGCGCACCTGCTCGGCGAGAGAGGGCTCTACACCAAATGATCGTTCGTGCCGTCAAAGGCGTGGTCGTGGCCGCCTGCTGCGCTCTGGTGATCCTCCCGTTCCTGGCGGTCATCTCCACCAGCCTGGCCGACCAGACGCAGGTCACCGCCACCGGCGGCTACGTGCTGTGGCCCGAGCGCCCCAGCCTCGACGCCTACCGGGCCATCCTGGCGGGCGGGGTGGTCACCCGGGCGCTGCTGGTGTCCGTCGGCGTGACCGTCGCCGGGACGCTGCTCTCGCTGACCTGCATCACGCTGCTGGCGTACTCGCTGAGCCGGCCGGGCTCGCTGCTGCACCGGCCGATCCTGCTGACCGTGCTGTTCACGCTGCTGTTCGCGCCCGGCATGATCCCGATGTACCTGACGATCAAGCAGCTCGGGCTGCTCGACTCCTACTGGTCGCTCATCCTGCCCGGGCTGGCCAGCGGGTTCCAGATCATCATCATGCGGGCGTTCTTCCAGGAGATCCCCGGCGAGCTGATCGACGCCGCCCGCATCGACGGGGCCGGCGAGCTGCGCATCCTGCTGCGGGTCGTGCTGCCGCTGTCGAAGGCGGTCGTGGCCGTCGTCGGGCTGTTCAGCGCGGTGGCGTACTGGAACGCGTTCTTCAACGCCATGCTCTACCTCAACGACACCGAGAAGTGGCCGCTGCAACTGGTCCTGCGGACGTACGTGGTCGACAACAGCTCGCTCGGTGTCGACGCGGCCGATCTGTCGGGCGGTTTCCTGCCCCCTGCCCAGTCCATGCAGATGGCGATCCTGGTGCTGAGCCTGGTCCCCATCGCGATCGTCTACCCGTTCCTCCAGAAGCACTTCTCCAAGGGAATCCTCATCGGCGCGGTGAAAGGCTGACACATGAAGATCAACGAAGAGCGCCGTCGCATCCTGTCGGCGTTAGGCGCGGGCGGCGCCGCCCTGGCGCTGACCGCCACGCCCGCGCAGGCCGCCGCCAGGCGCGCGGACGTCCGCGTGATCGCGGGCGTCACCGACCTGCGCAAGACCCCCGGACAGCCCGCCGAGCAGGTGTACCTGCTCGGCTACCACCAGGACGAGCCCGGAGTGACCCCCACGCCCGGACGCGGCGGCGGCGACCTCTACTGGGACGAGAACAGCACCGAGGCCGACGACGCCGGCACCGTCTTCGCCGTCACCGGCGTGGCCACCGGCCGGTGGAAGCGCCCCGTCGCCGCCACCGTGGACCTGGCCTGGTACGGCTGGCGCGGCACCGGCGCCGACGACGACACCCCGCGCCTGCAAGGTGCCGTGGACGCCCTGCCCACGGGCGGCACCATCGAGATCGGCCCCGGCAAGGTGCTGCTCAAGAAGACGATCTCCGTCAAGCGGGTGCCCATCACCTTCGCCGGCGCCGGCCACACCGACAGCCTCGACACCGGCACGCAGATCCTCCTCGACACCGGCACGGCCGACGGGTTCCTGCTGACCGGCGTACACGGGGGCGGCTTCCGCGACCTGCAGATCCGCGGCCTGGGCCTGGACGGCGGCGCCATGATCCGCACCGAGCGGGCCGGGCCAGGCACGGCCGACGGCAACTACATGCTCGCCTTCTCCAACGCCCGCTTCCGCGACGGCCACAACGGGCTCGTGCTGCGGGCCTGCAACACCGTACGGTTCCAGAACTGCGTCTGGAACACCTTCACGGGCGACCAGGTCATCCTGCTCAACGGCGTCGCCGACGACCAGCGCGCCGATCCCGTCGAATTCGTGCAGTGCGGCATCGCCGCCGGCTCCGGCAACAAGGTCACCGACAACGTCGTCATCGACGGGCTCGGCGGGTCGATCAAGTTCATCGCGACCGCCATCCTGTTCGGCCGGCACGGGCTCTGGATGCGCAACACCACCGGCAGCAAGGCGCTGCCGAAGTTCGTCTACTTCGAGGGCGGCGGCTTCGAGAACGGCCACGGCGTCCCAGTGCTGCTGGAGGCGGGCGCGCAGGCCCAGTTCGCCAACACCTACATCTCCGCCGACGGCGAGTACGACAACGTCCGGGTCGGCCCCGAGTTCACCGGCGGGGTCACCTTCACCGGCTGCGTCATCCGCGGCGCCGGCCGCAACGGCATCGACGTCGACGCCGCCCGCACCACCGTGACCGGCTGCCTCATCGGCAACAACGGCCGGATGGCGCACGCCGACTTCGCCCGGCAGATCGGCACCGTGGCCGACAACGGCTCGGGCGGCGTCCGGGTCACCACCTCCGGCCCGCACGGCTGGGAGAGCGACGACCGCGTCACCCTCACCGGCGTCACCGGCCTCGACGGCCCCTGGACGATCACCGTGATCGGGGCGAACGCCTTCGACCTCAAGGGCGCCCGGTTCGGCGGCGCCCACTCGGGCGGCACGGCCTACCGGCACGGCGCCGGGATCAACATCCGCGCGCAGGCCACCCGCGTCGTGGTGACCGGCAACGCCATCGGCGGCTTCGTCGGCGACGGCACCAACCGCCAGGACTACGCCATCGTCAGTGCTTCACCCGACGTGCTCATCAGCGCCAACGACCTCAACGGCAACCACGCGGGCCCGTACGCGCTGACCGGCACGCAGACCGCGCAGACCCGCGTCATCGGCAACAAGGGCGTGCAGCAGATCGACGGCTGGTTGACCGCCCGCATCGACGGCGCCGTCGCCGACGGCCTGCACGACCTGTCCAACCTCCTGTACGCCGACGGCCAGCGGCTGCGCATCATCCGCGTGTCCAGGAAACTGGGCGCCGGGACCTGCGCGGTCCGCCTGGACGCCAACGGCGACAGCGCCGGGGGCGCGGCGACCGGGGCGACCACCTCGTTCCAGGCCACCGCGCTGACCTCGCCGTACGTGGTGGACGGCACGTCGGCCGCCAAACGCCTCCAGCTCCGCGTACTGGAGAGCGCGGGCGCCACCGAACTGGAGGTGCAGTTCGGCTACCAGATAATCTCCTGACCACCCAACGGTCCCGCCCACCTCACGGCGGGGCCGTCTTCCACTTCCGCGCGACGCCGTCGTCAACGTAGCCGTCAGGCCGCATGCCGTCGTCAGCGATCCGGCGTCGTGACGCTCCTTCGCCAAGTAAAGGATTTGCTACACTTCTGGATGTGGAGGAGTGGGAGATCCGCGTCACCAACGAGATCCTGACCTGGATCAACGCCCTGGACGAGCGATCCCGGGCGCAGGTCGTCGATGCCGTCGACCGACTGGCTGAGGCCGGTCCGAGCCTGGGCCGCCCGCTGGTGGACAAGTTGGAGGGTTCCCAGGTTCACAACCTGAAGGAACTGCGTCCCGGCTCGGCGGGTCGCTCCGAGATCCGGATCTTGTTTGTGTTCGATCCGTGGCGGTCGGCCGTCTTGCTGATCGGCGGGGATAAGTCCGGTGACTGGTCAGGCTGGTATCGGCGGGTCATCCCCCGCGCCGAAGAGCTGTACGCGGACTACCTGACCGAGCGCGAGGCGGAGGAGAAGGACCAATGACGAATTTTCCCAAGTGGAGCGACGTCCGCGCCGACATCGTGGCCACTTCCGGCGGTGAGGAGGCCGTGGCTGAGGCTCGGCGGCGTAATCAGGCCTACATCGACGGCTACCGGCTGGCCGAACGCCGCAAGAGCCTGGGCCTGTCACAGACCGACGTCGCTGACCTGATGGGAGTGACCAAGAGCCGGGTCTCCCAGATCGAACGCGGTGAGGTGTCCACCGTGGAAGCCATCGCCCGCTACGTGCAGGCCCTCGGCGGGCAACTCCAGATCTCGGCCGTGTTCGGCGATGACCTGTACATCCTGCGCGGCACCGACACCCACGCCGCATGAACTCGAACACCCTCCTCCGTCCGCGCCGACGTCGCCGAGGCCGCCGAGATCCGCGAGGGAGTTCTCATCGACCGACTCGATTTCTTCGAGCCTGTGATCGGAGCCCGTCTCGTGTCGATCGGACCGTTACCGATGCGTGGCGTGCCAGGTCCCCGGGCGGCAAGGGTTTGTTGCGTCCGTTGGCGTGAGCACACGCTGGTGCAGGACCTGGAAGAGCTGCCGTTGAGAACTCCCCGGTGGGAAGCAGGGTGGCCTTATCGCAGGGTCTGTCCCCTGGTGATCTGCTCCGGGTAGGAGTATTTCACCCGGAGGATCAGCTTCGGCTTGCGGTCGGGGCTGCCCGCGTTGATGAGCAGCGCCGAGAAGAAGTCGAGGCCGTCGGTGGTCTGCCCGACCTCGACGCACCCGTGGCTGAACCCCTTACGCGAGTCGTGCAGCCAGAACCCGGACCTGCCGTACGTCTTGCCCCGCAGCGCCGTTAGGCGTACCCGGAACGTGCCCCAGTCGGGGAAGACGGGGCCGTTGCCGCCGATCGGCAGGTATTGGATGCCCTCCTCGTGGTTGGAGGCGGCGTGGTCGCCGCGCTTGTTCGCCGCCTCCACCGAGTTCTGCTTGGGATCGACATGGGTGAAGAACGAGTAGAGCCCCTCGGGCAGCGGCCCCTGGTTGTAGCCCGACTGCATCAGTACGATCTGCGACCCCATCAGCCCCGACGTGGCATGGAACAGCAGCGGGCCCTTCGCCCGCAGCGCCGACGGCACGGACCTGCGCCACAGCAGGAACTTCCCGGTGTAGACGAGGTCCGCCTCCATGTCGGGCTCCAGCCGGACGTCGAGGTCGATCCGCCCGAGCCGTACGAGGGCCCCCGTACGCGGCATGTAGATCGCCTCGAAGCGCCCGGACCCCGGTGCCCTGCCCGTGATCTGCCACCTCCGGAAGGGGTGGGGCGGCACGTAGGAGACCTTCGTCTCGTCGGCGAACACCAGCGTGCGATCGTGGTCGAACAGCGCCGAGTGCACGATGTCGTCGGGCCCTTCGCCGCGCCACAGGATCGACTGAGCCTCCTCGCCGACGGCCAGCGTCAGCCGCGACAGCCGCACCTCCGGGCTCCGCTCAAAACAGAAGTAGCTCACGCGCCCGCTCTCCTCAGGCGATGGAGGTGAGATTGGAGGTGACGGCGATGTCGGTGCCGGACGACGGCGTGTATTCGTGCCACTCGGCGACCAGCGCGCCCTTCTCACCCGGCTGGAGCATCGCAACGGGCGCCTGCGAGCCCTCGTGGGCGAAGTCGAGCCGGGCCACCGTGATGTGCGTCGAGTCGGGGATCGCCACGACGAGCTGCCGCTCCTGGACCCGGCGCTCGTCGTAGGCGTCGATGACGACCGGCAGCCCGACCACGAAGCCCGCGCTGCCGGCGACCTTGATGTTCACCGGCCTCGCGCTCGGCTCGACATCCACGCGGAACGTCGTGTACACGGAGTCCTGCAGGTGCACGGCCGCCCGCCCGGGGTTGGCTGGGGGGATGCCCGGATAGTTGCGGTCGTCGTAGGCGGCGATCTCCTTCGCGATCGTCAGGTACGGCTCCGGCACCCCCGCCCCGATCGAGCCGCCCTCGGCGAAGCGCATCCAGCGCTCCTCCCAGCCCTTGCGCACGGTGAGCACGATCCGCGCGCTGCCCGCGCGCAGGAACGCCTGCCGGTTGGGGTCGGGGTGGCGGAGCTGCCGGATGAACGGCCAGCTCGGCGGCACGTCCCAGAAGTAGGAGTAGAGGAACGTCACCACGTTCTCCCACTCGATGGCCTGGTTGATGAAGCGGATGAGGTCTTCGTGGCGGCGCACGGCCGCCCACTGTTCGGGCAGCATGCCGAGGCGCGGCCCGTCGAACCCGATGCCGTGCTCGACGTCGACCCCTGCCGCGACGAACGCCTTGAGGATCTCGTCGGGCATGAAGTCGAAGTCGGGCCCGAGGATGAACCGCAGGACGCACTTCATGATCTCGTCGCTCTCCTCGCGTCGCAGGGTGAGCGTGTCGACGCCGGTCAGCCGGTCCTCGATGGCGGCGATGCGGCCGACGATGTCTTCCTGCTGGGCGAAGTAGCGGGTCTGCGCGGCGTTGTAGAGGGCGTTCCAGACCTCGACGCGCCACTGCTCGATGGCCGCGGACGTGTGCTCCAGGTGCACCACGAGGCCGACGTAGACCTCCTCGGAGTGGTGGAAGAAGAACGTGACCTTCTGCCGCCCGGTGAAACCCTGGAGGAAGGGCAGCACGCCGCCGGGCGCCAGGACGCGGTGGTCACGGATGATCAGCGCGTCGCTCAGCCCTCGCCACTGCGGCTCGTTGTGGGCGCCGATGACGTCGAAGTTCATCTTGTCGTCTTCGTCGTCCTTGCCGATCTGGCCGTTGAGCCGCACCTCCTTGATGCGGGTGCCGCCGGGGACCTCGAACTCCAGGTCGAGGAACCACCAACCGCCGCTCGTGCCCACGTGGGCGCTCGGCGTCAGCGGCGTCGGCTCCTCCGGGTAGGGCCGCACCGTGACGCCGTGGCGCTCGGCCAGCCAGAGGTATTTCGGCTTGCGCTCCGCCACGGGCGTGCTCTCGCCCGCGGGGTTGCCGTCCTTGTCGACGATCTCGATGGTCACGTCGGAGGGCTTGACCGTGAACTCGAAGGGCCGCTGCATCGCGTGGAGCCGGTCGAGCTCGGCGTACGCGCGCCGCATCGCCGCCCCCGGCTCGGGCACCACCAGGTCGTACGTCAGGCGCAGCCCGTAGCGGTAGAGCCGGACCCGCCACTTGCGCATGAGGCTGAAGTAGTCGATCCGGATGGGGTCTTTCTGGGTGTTCTTCAGTATGCGCGTCGAGGTCTCGGACTCTCCGGTGACCGTCGTGGTGGAGATGGTCACCTTGTGCTCGCGCCGCGAGCGCGACGACGCCTTCTGGGTGGTGGCCCGCGCGTGCTTGATGCTCTCGGTGGCGGACTCGGACTCGGAGTCTTGCGCCGTGAAGCTGGAGGTGCTGGAGCCGGAGATGATCGGGATGCCGCCCTGGACCGTTCCGGTGATGTTGAACTGGTTGGAGTGCTGGCTCTGCGAGGACGTCGACTGCGCCAGGTCGGTGTTGTCGGTGACGCCGGTCTCGCTGACCTCTTCCAGCTCGTCGGTGACGATCGTGGTGAACTCTTTCGTGGTGACCGACCACTCCTTGTGCGTGACCGCGGTCTCCTCGCCGGGGGCCAGGGGGATGGTCGCGACCAGCTCGCCGCGCTGGATGCCGATCGGCACCATCTCGATGCGTTCGAGGTTGAGCATGCCGATGGGCGGCGTGCCGGTGTAGAGGGCCAGACCGCGCAGCGCGACGACGGCCGCGTTGAGCGCCTGGACGGCCTGCGCGACGTCAGCGGTCTCGTGCGCGGTGCGTGCTTCCGCGGCGGCGTGCGCCGTCTCCGCGGCGCGCGCCTCCTCGGCGCCGCGCAGCCGTTCGGCCCGCACCTCGACGAGGGCCTCGGCGAAACGCGCCAGCTCGGACGCCGGGATCCGTGCGACCGACACCACATCGGGCCGCCCGAGCGCCACGGCCCCACCCTCGAACGCCCTGAGCACATCGATCGTCGCCCCCGGGAACTCCGGACCGCCGGACTCGACAGGCTCGCCGGACTTGTCAGGCTCGCCGGAGTCGCTCGGCTCATCGGAGTCGCTCGGCTCGCCGGGGCTGTCGGGCTCGGCAGGCCGCCGCAGCCGGTCGAGCACGGCATCCACGTCGCCGGGAGCCAGCTCCAGATGCCGGAGGGCGCCCAGCTTGACGATGCCGCCGCCCCCGTCGCCGCTGGGCACGGAGACCTGCACAGGAACGAGAGTGCCTTTGAGGATTTCTCGCGCAGAATTGTCGAGCACCGGCTGCGTAACTGAATTTCCCATTTATATCCCATTTGGCCGGAGTGGTAAGCATGAATCGCGAAGCGGATGCCCATCGTAAGTCTGCCGTAGCCCAATGACCAGCGATTTTCTCTTTACTCGCCGCTCCTCGGTGGGCGGCATTTGAGGTGATCGAATATGAGCAAATCGGGCGATCGCGGATTACTGCGAGTGGGGCAGATCGTGCACTTCACTCTTATGGGAATCCGTTTCGTTGGGATGCAATGCCTTTGTGGAGAAATGCGAATTTCTCGGTATCGTGCGGACGCCGATCAGGTGGCTCCGGACCTCCCCGACCCGAGGAACTCGCGGGTCCCGATCTCGCTGTCCGTGCCAGGAACGGGTGCTCTCTGTCGCGGTCCTGTAGCAGTCGTGTAGTGGCCGTGTGGCGGGCGGGCGGATGCTGATCGCGAGTCATCCGGCATTCAGCCAGGCGGAACCTCACACAGAGGAGGACATCACCATGTCTCGCACCCGCACTCACACCCCACGCGGCAAGCTCGCTCTGCTGCGCAAGCCCGCGCAGGCCCTGGCCGTCCTGGCCGGCGTCATGGCCGCCACCGTGGTCGCCACCGGCACGCCCGCCAACGCCGCCTCGTGGCACCCGTACCAGGTCTACAAGGAGTACTACACGTGCGCGTCCGTCGGGGCGTACGCGGTCAACTCAGGCAAGGCGCAGAAGTGGAAGTGTGACTGGGACAGCCCCGGCTACCTCCTGTCCCTCTACTACTGACCGGCCTGCCACTGGCCCGGGTCTGCCACTGGCCCGGGTCTGGTGCTGACCGGGCCTGGCACTGACCCGGCCCGGCACTGACCTGGCCCGGTACCGACCCGGGCGGCGCTCGGACGACGGAGGAGGCGGCGGGTGGCGGGTGGCGGTGGGGTGGCCGCCCGCCGCCCGCCGTCTCCTCCTGCGAGGTCGAACCGTCCGGCGCGTCCCGTGCCGCTCCCGGCGCGCGCCCTCGTCGTGACGAGCCTGGACGGGCTCCGGGCTCCGGGCTCCGGGCTCCGGGGTCGGGGCCCGAGGTCCGGGGGTTCGGGGTTCGGGCTCGGCGTCGGTGAGCTTGGGTGCTCGGCTGCTCAGAAGTCGGCGAGCAGGATCGCGGGGTTCTCCACGCAGTCGGCCACGTGGCGCAGGAACCCACCGGCCACGCCCCCGTCGCAGACCCGGTGGTCGAAGGTGAGGGAGAGCTGCGTGATCTTGCGGGCCGTGACGGCGCCGCCGGTCACCCAGGGCCGGTCGATGATGCGGCCGACGCCGAGCAGCGCCGCCTCGGGGTGGTTGATGATGGGGGTGGACCCGTCCACGCCGAAGACCCCGTAGTTGTTGAGGGTGAACGTCCCTCCGGTCAGCGACTCCGGGGGCAGCTTGCCCGAGCGGGCCAGGCCGGTGAGCCGGGTCAGCTCCGTGGCGAGCCGGGCGGTGGTCATCAGGTGGGCGTCCCTGATCACCGGTACGACGAGGCCGCGGTCGGTCTGCGCGGCGAAGCCGAGGTTGACGTGCCCGTACCGGACGATCTCGGAGCGGGCGGTGTCGACCGTGGAGTTCAGCTCGGGGAAGCGCCGCAGGCCGTCCACGCAGATGCGGGCCAGCAGGGCGAGCAGGCCGATGCCGAGATCGGGGCGGGCCTGCCGCAGCGCCGCGCGCGCTTCGAGCAGTGCGGTGGCGTCGGCGTCCACCCAGGTCGTGGCGTCGGGGATCTCGCTGCGGCTGCGGCTCAGCTTCTCGGCCACCGCGCGCCGCAGCCCGCGCAGCGGAATGCGTTCCACCCCGGGTGGGGTGAGGGGATGTACGGGCGCCGCCTCGGACTCCGTCCGGGAATGCGCGCGTGCCCCCTCGGTCGTCGCGCGGGAATGTGCGAGCGCGGCGTCGGTCGTCGTGTGGGAATGGGCGCGGGGCGTCTCGGGCGTCGTGTGTTCGCGGGCCGTCTCGGACGCGGTGTTGGCGATGGCCTCCTCGACGTCCCGGCGCATGATCATTCCGTGCGGCCCGCTGGGGTGGACGGTGGCGAGGTCGAGTTCGTGCTCGCGGGCGATCCTGCGGACCAGCGGGGAGATCACCAGAGGCGCCTGCCCCTCCTTCGACACGGTGACCGGTGGCTGAGGGGCTCGGGGGTGGGGGATCGGGGCTGGGGCGGCTGGGGCGGTGGTACGGCGTCGGCGGCGGCCCGTCGCGTGGCCGGTGCCGTAACCGATCAGGACGTTGCCGGAGCCCGCCTGCTCCTCCTCCCGATAACGCGCCGCCGCCGGATCCTCAGCCCCCACCCCGGCGCCCGCACCGGACCCGGCAGCGCCGACCTCGATGAGCGCGGCGCCCACCGACAGGACCGCGCCCGTCGGGGCGTGCAGCGCCAGTACGGTCCCCGCGTACGGCACCGGCACCTCCACCGCCGCCTTGGCGGTCTCCACCTCCACCACGATCTGGTCGACCTCGACCGTGTCGCCCACGGACACCTTCCAGTCGACGATCTCGGCCTCGGTCAGCCCCTCCCCGAGGTCGGGCAGGTGGAACACCCGCGCCGTGGCCGTGCCGGTCATGACGCCTCCCGGGCCAGGTGCAGGACGTCGGGCTCGTCGCCGAACTGCAGCCGGTCCACCGCGTCGAGCACGCGGTCGACGTCCGGCAGGTGCGAGTGCTCGAGTTTCGGCGGCGGGTAGGGGATGTCGAAGCCCGTGACGCGCAGCACGGGCGCGGCCAGCGAGTGGAAGCAGCGCTCCTGGACGCGGGCCGCGATCTCGGCGCCCACCCCCGCGAACCCCTGCGCCTCCTGGACCACCACGCACCGGCCGGTCCTGCGTACCGAGGACACCACGGTCTCGTCGTCGAACGGGACGATGGTGCGCAGGTCCACCACCTCCAGCGAGACGCCCTCGCGGGCCGCCGCCTCGGCCGCCTGCAGCGCGACGGGCACGCCCGGCCCGTACGCGACGAGCGTCGCGTCGCGCCCCTGCCGCCGGATCGCCGCCCGGCCGAAGCCCGCGGCGTGCCGTTCGCCGAGCGAGGTCTCGTCCTTGGCCCAGTACAGCCGCTTGGGCTCCATGAAGACGACCGGGTCGGGGTCGGCGACGGCGTCGCGCAGCAGCCAGTACGCGTCGTCCGGCGTCGCGGGCGTCACCACCTTCAGCCCCGGCGTGTGGGCGTAGTACGCCTCGCTGGAGTCGCAGTGGTGCTCGACCCCGCCGATACCCCCGGCGTACGGGATGCGGATCACCATCGGCAGCGACAGCCGCCCGCGGGTGCGGTTGCGCGTCTTGGCGACGTGCGAGGCGATCTGCTCGAAGGCCGGATAGGCGAAGGCGTCGAACTGCATCTCCACCACCGGACGGAACCCGCCCATCGCCATGCCCACGGCCAGCCCCACGATCCCCGACTCGGCCAGCGGCGTGTCGAAGCACCGCTCCTCGCCGAACTCCTTGGTCAGCCCGTCGGTGATGCGGAAGACGCCGCCGAGCGGGCCCACGTCCTCGCCGAAGACGAGGACGCGTTCGTCGTCGCGCAGCGCGTCCCGCAGCGCGAGGTTCAGCGCCTGGGCCATCGAGATCACGGTCATGTCAGCCCTCCGCCGCGTTCAGTTCGGACGCCAGCAGCGCGCGCTGCTCGCGCAACTGCGGCGTGGGCTCGGCGAAGACGTGGTCGAACAGCTCCAGCGGGTCGGTGCGCGGGTCGGCGTTCATCCGGTCGCGCAGCCCGGCGGCCAGTTCCTCGGCGGCCCGGTGCGCGGCGGCGACGCCGTCGGCGTCCAGCAGCCCGCGCCCGCGCAGGTAGGTCTCCAGCCGGGCGATCGGGTCGGCCGCCTCCCACCGTTCGACCTCCTCGCTGTCCCGGTAGCGGGCGGCGTCGTCGGCGTTGGTGTGCGGGTCCATCCGGTACGTGTGCGCCTCCACCAGGAACGGCCCGCCGCCCTCCCGCGCGTGCCGTACGGCGGCGGTGAGCACGGACAGCACCGCGACCAGGTCGTTGCCGTCCACCTGCTCGGACCGCACGCCGTACCCGACCCCCTTGTACGCCAGCGCGGGGGCGGCGCTCTGCCGGGCCAGCGGCACCGAGATGGCGTACTTGTTGTTCTGGACGAAGAACACGACGGGGGAGCGCAGCACGGCGGCGTAGTTGAGCGCCTCGTGGAAGTCGCCCTCGCTGGTGCCGCCGTCGCCGATGAAGGCCATCACGACCGCGTCCTCGCCCTTGCGGCGCAGCGCCTCGGCCATGCCCACCGCGTGGATGGTCTGGGTGGCCAGCGGCGTGCACTGGGGCGCGACGCGCGTGGCCACGGGGTCGTAGCCGCAGTGCCAGTCGCCGCGCAGCAGGGTGAGCACCTCGACCGGGTCGAGGCCGCGGGCGACCAGGGCCACGCAGTCGCGGTACGTCGGGAACAGCCAGTCGTCCTCGCGCAGCGCGAGCACCCCGGCGACCTGGCAGGCGTCCTGTCCCCGGCTGGAGGGGTAGACGGCGAGCCTGCCCTGCTTGGTCAGCGCGGTCGCCTGGCGGTCGAAGCGGCGGCCCACGACCATCCGGCGGTAGCCCTCCAGCAGGTGGCCGTCGGGCGGCGCGGGGTAGGCGGGGGGCGGGTCGACGGGGGTGCCGTCCTCGGCGACGAAGCGTACCGGGACGGGTGCGGGGAGAAGGCCGTCGACCACTTGAGCAAGGGACATGGCGACGCTCGCTTTCGCTGGACGTTTGACAAGGCAAGCGTCCGCCTAGCCGTCCATTTGCTCAAGACATTGGGGACAAAGGGCGACAAATGGCTGCATCCAGCCTCAAAGTGGGCCAAATGTAGATCTGCGGGAGCGTCCGTGAGGATCGGGCCGGACGTTCTGCCGCGTTCAGCCCTTGCCCGTGCCCTTGCCCCATCCGGCCCCCCGGCCCCGGGCCTCGTCGAAGACCAGCCACGTACGGGTGCCGCGCACGCCGGGGATGTCCTGGATGCGCTCCAGGACCACCTGCCGCAGCGCCGCGTTGTCCGGCGTCCTGACCAGCGCCAGCACGTCGTAGTCGCCGCCGACCATGGCGAAGTGCTCGACGTAGGTGATGTCCTTGAGCCTGGCCGAGACCTGGCGCCAGGAGTTCTGCTCGATGGTGAGCGAGACGTACGCGCTGGTGCCCAGCCCGGCCTTGTGCGGCGCGAGCTGGGCGGTGAAACCGATGATCACCCCGTCGTCCATGAGCCGGGTGAGCCGGGCGTAGGCGCTGGCGCGCGAGATGTGGACGCGCTCGGCCAGGGTCCGCACCGACATCCGGCCGTCGCGCAGCAACTCGGCGATGATCGCGCGGTCGACCTCGTCGAGACGGGCGGCGGAGGGCTCCGGCCAGCCGTCCCCTCCTTCCGCGGACGTCACCCGTCCGCCGCCGGCCAGGTCTTGGCCACCAGGGTGAGCACGTCGTAGGTGGCGACAGGGGTGCCGTCCTGGTTGGTGACGACGGCGTCCCAGCGCACCTCCCCGTAGTCGGCGCCGCTGCGCGGCGTGATCTGCTTGACGGTGAGCGTCACCGCGATGGCGTCGCCCGCCTTCACGGGGGTGAGGAAGCGCAGGGCGTCGACGCCGAAGTTCGCCAGGACCGGGCCGGGCGCCGGGTCGACGAAGAGCCCGGCGGCCAGCGACACCACGAGGTAGCCGTGCGCCACGATGCCGCCGAACAGCGGGTTGCGCGCGGCGGCCTCGGGGTCGGTGTGGGCGTAGAAGGTGTCGCCGGTGAACTCGGCGAAGTGGTCGATGTCGGCGAGCGAGACCGTCCGGGGCGCGGACGCGATCGTGTCGCCGATCCGCAGCTCCGCCAGGGACTTGCGGAACGGGTGCACGCCGGACTCGTTGCGCGCCGCGCCGGTCGTCCAGTGGCGGGTGACCGCGGTGAGCAGGTCGGGGGAGGACTGGACGGCGGTGCGCTGCATGTGCCGCAGCACGCCCCGGATCCCGCCCAGCTCCTCGCCGCCACCGGCCCGCCCCGGCCCGCCGTGCACGAGCACGGGTAGGGGAGAGCCGTGCCCCGTGGACTCCTTGGCGTCGTCGCGGTCCAGCACGAGGACCCGGCCGTGCCACGGCGCGAGCCCGAGCACGACCGCCCGCGCGACCTCGGGGTCGTGGGTGGCGACGGAGGCGACCAGGCTGCCCCGGCCACGGGCGGCCAGCGCGACCGCCTCGTCGAGGCCGTCGTAGGCGAGCACGGTGCTCACCGGGCCGAACGGCTCCACGTCGTGCGGCGCGGCGGCCCCCCGCCGGGCGCGCAGCAGGAGCGGGGTCATGAACGCGCCGCGCACCGGATCCGCGTCGAGCAGGGTCGCGCCGCCCAGGGTGCCCGCCGGGCCGCCCGCGACGACCTCGGCGCTCGCGGTCAGCGCCTCGACGGCCTTGCGCACCTCGTCGCGCTGGCCGAGGCTGGCCAGGGCGCCCATGCGTACGTCCGGGTTGCGCGGGTCGCCGACGGTCACCTTCGCCAGGCGCGCGGCCAGCGCCTCGACCACGGACTCCGCCACCGGTCCCGGCACGAGCACGCGGCGGATGGCCGTGCACTTCTGCCCCGCCTTGACCGTCATCTCGGTCACGACGCCCTTGACGAACAGGTCGAACTCCGGATCGTCCGGCCGCACGTCGGGGCCGAGGATCGAACAGTTGAGCGAGTCGGCCTCCACGCCGAGCTGCACGCCGCCGTCGAGCACGTTCGGATGGCGGCGCAGGATGCCCGCGGTGTGCGCCGAGCCGGTGAAGGCCACGGAATCCTGGACCGTCAGCGCGTCGAGCAGCCCGGCGGCGCCGCCCGCGAGGAGCTGGAGCGTGCCCTCGGGCAGGATCCCCGACCCGATGATCAGCCGGACCGCCGCCTCGGTGAGGTAGGCGGTCTGGCTCGCGGGCTTGACGATCGAGGGCAGCCCCGCCAGGAACGCCGGGGCGAGCTTCTCCAGCATGCCCCAGACGGGGAAGTTGAAGGCGTTGATCTGGACGGCGACGCCGGGGCGGGAGGCGTACAGGTGGCGGCCGACGAAGGTGCCGCCCTTGCTCAGCCGCTCCAGGCCGCCGTCCAGCACGATCGTGTCGTTCGGCAGCTCGCGCACGCCCCTGCTCGCGTAGCTGAACAGGGTGCCGATGCCGCCGTCCACGTCGATCGCCGTGTCGCGGGCGGTGGCGCCGGTGCGCACCGACAGCGCGTACAGCTCGTCCTTGTGCTCGTTCAGGTGCTTGGCCAGCGCCTTGAGCAGCGCGGCCCGCTCGTGGAAGGTCAGCGACCGCAGCGCGGGGCCGCCCGTCTCGCGGGCGTGCCGGACCATCGCGGGCACGTCGAGGCCCCGGCTGGAGATCCGCGCGACCTCCTCGCCGGTGGCGGCGTCGAGCAGTGGCTCTCCCTCGTCGGCCGCCCGGAACCAGCGTCCGGCGGCGTAGCTCTCCAGCAGCGTGCTCACCCTGTCTCCTCTCCGCGGGGCGACCCCGTTGCGCGGACGCCGTACCATGTGCGACCTTATTACTGACCGAGCGATAAGTAAATGAGCCCGATGTCCCGGAGGAAAGATGACGACCACTCCGGCCCGGCCGGACCAGGAGGAACGGCTGCAGGCCGCGTTCGACGCCACGATCGCGCGCCACGACCGCATCGAGCCCCGGGACTGGATGCCGGACCCCTACCGCAGGACCCTCGTCCGCCAGATCGCCCAGCACGCGCACTCCGAGATCATCGGCATGCAGCCCGAGGGCAACTGGATCGGCCGCGCCCCGTCGCTGCGCCGCAAGGCGATCCTGCTGGCCAAGGTGCAGGACGAGGCCGGGCACGGACTCTATTTGTACGCCGCGTGCGAGACCCTGGGCGTCTCCCGCGCCGAGCTGACCGAACTCTTGCTCACCGGCCGGCAGAAATACTCCTCGATCTTCAACTACCCCACGCTCTCCTACGCCGACGTCGGCACGATCGGCTGGCTCGTGGACGGCGCCGCGATCTGCAACCAGGTGCCGCTCTGCCGCACCTCCTACGGCCCGTACGGCCGCGCCATGATCCGCATCTGCAAGGAGGAGTCGTTCCACCAGCGGCAGGGCTACGAGCTGCTCATGACCATGATGCGCGGCACGAGCGAGCAGCGCGCCATGGTCCAGGAGTCGGTGGACCGGTTCTGGTGGCCGGCGCTGATGATGTTCGGCCCGCCGGACACCCAGTCGCCCAACAGCGAACGGTCGATGGCGTGGGGCATCAAGCGCAACTCCAACGACGAACTGCGGCAGAAGTTCGTGGACATGACCGTCCCGCAGGCCGAGGCCCTCGGCGTCACGCTGCCCGACCCCGGCCTGCGCTGGAACGAAGAGCGCGGCCACCACGACTTCGGCGAGCCCGACTGGGCCGAGCTGGCCGCCGTGATCCGCGGGGACGGGCCGTGCAACGCCCAGCGGCTGGCCCACCGCCGCGCCGCCCACGAGGACGGCGCCTGGGTGCGCGAGGCGGCGACGGCGTTCGCGGAGCGCTCGGCCCAGGACCGGACCGAGGCCGCGGCCCCCACCACGACCGGGGAGGGCGGGCGATGAGCGCCGACCGGCGGGAGTGGCCGCTCTACGAGGTGTTCGTGCGCGGCAAGCGCGGACTCAACCACGTGCACGTCGGCTCCCTGCACGCCCCCGACGACACGATGGCCGTACGGCACGCCCGCGACGTCTACACCCGGCGCAACGAGGGCGTGAGCATCTGGGTCGTACGGGCCGACGCCATCACGGCGTCCAGCCCCGACGAGAAGGACCCCCTGTTCGCGCCCAGCGGCGACAAGGTCTACCGGCACCCGACGTTCTACGAGATCCCCGGCGACGTGCCGCACATCTGAGGCACCCCGATCGGAAGCAGAGCACGATGAGCGACGAACACGGCAGCATCTTCGACGGCCTGATCGGCGGCGACTCCTCCCAGTGGGCCTTCGGCACCGACTTCGAGGACCCCCTGGCCGGGATCGACGCCACGACCCCGCCCGGCGTGGACGGGGCCGAGCTGGCCGCGTACTGCCTCATGCTCGGCGACGACGCCCTCGTCATGGCGCAGCGCCTGTCGGAGTGGTGCAGCAGGGCGCCCGACCTCGAAGAGGACATCGCGCTCGCGAACATGGCACTCGACCTGCTCGGGCAGGCCCGCCTGCTGCTGGCGCGGGCCGCCGCCGCGGACCCCTCCGTCGTGCCCGGCCTGCCCGCGGGCTCGCCGGTGCCCGCCGAGGACGCGCTGGCCTTCTTCCGCGACGCCGGGCACTTTCGCAACGTACGGCTGGTGGAGGTGGCCAACGGCGACTTCGCGCACGTGGTGGTCCGGCTGCTGCTGTTCTCCGCGGCACGGCTGGCGCTGCTGGAGCGGCTGCGGACGAGCGGCGACGGCGTGCTCGCGGCGGTGGCGGCCAAGGGGGTCAAGGAGATCGCCTACCACCGCGACTGGGCGGGACGCTGGTTCCTCACCCTGGCGCGGGGCACCGAGGAGTCGCGCCGCAGGCTGGTCGCCGCGCTCGACGCGCTGTGGCCGTACCAGGCGGAGCTGGTCTCCTCGCACCCGCTCGAACGTTCACTCGCGCGGGCCGGTGCCGGCGTGGACCCCGAGTCCGTCCGCGACGAGGTGGACGCCGTCCTCGCCCAGGTGCTCGCGGTGAGCGGCGTGGACCGTCCCGAGCACGCGCCGCTGGCCGGGGTCGGCGGCCGGACGGGCCGCGACGGCCTGCACACCGAGGCGCTCAGCCTGCTGCTCGCCGAGATGCAGGCGGTCGCCCGCGCACACCCGAGCGGGCGCTGGTGAACGCCCCTCGCCGCACGTCCGGGCCGTTGCCGGACGACGCGCCCGGCGCCCGTACGCGGGAGCGCGCCGCCGAGGTCGCCCGTCAGGTACGCGACCCCGAGATGCCGATGCTGACCCTGGCGGACCTGGGCGTGCTGCGCGGTCTCGAGGTGGCACGGGACGCGAGCGGCGCCGAGGTCGTCATCGCCTCCATCACCCCCACCTACACCGGCTGCCCGGCCCTGGCGACCATGCGCGACGACCTCGTCCACCGGCTGAACGCGGCCGGCTTCCCGCACGTCGAGGTGCGGATCGTCCTCGACCCGCCGTGGTCCAGCGACTGGATCTCAGAACGGGGCCGCGAGGCCCTGCGCGAGGCCGGTCTGTCGGCCCCAGGCCCGGCGCCCCGGCGGACCGGCCCGGTGCGCCTCACGCTCGGCCCCGTCCGGCGGCGCCTGACCTGCCCCCGCTGCGGGTCGGCCGCCGCCCGGCTGGTCTCGGAGTTCGGCGCCACCGCCTGCAAGGCCCTCTACACCTGCACCGACTGCCTCGAACCTTTCGAGCACGTCAAGGAGATCTGACATGACCGCGCTCGCGCCCGGCACCGCGCCCGCCAGGACCGCCTTCCACCCGCTGACGGTCACCGCGGTGGACCGCCTGTGCGAGGACGCCGCCGCGATCACGTTCGCCGTCCCCGAGGAGCTGCGGGACGCGTTCGCCTTCCGGGCCGGTCAGTCGCTCACCCTGCGCCGCGTCATCGACGGCCGCGAGCACCGCCGCTCCTACTCCATCTGCGCCCCGGCCGGCGCCGCGCCCAGGATCGGCGTCCGGGAGATCCCCGGCGGGCTGTTCTCCTCCTGGCTCGTCCACGAGGTGACCCCCGGCACGCGCGTCGAGGCACAGGCCCCCGGCGGCTCCTGGCGGGCGGACCCGGCCCTGGGCGAGCGCCACCTGTGCGTGGCCGCCGGATCGGGCATCACCCCGATGCTCTCCGTCGCCGCCACGGTGCTCACCCACCCCGGCGCCCAGGTGTCACTCCTGTACGGCAACCGCACCAGCCGCACCGTCATGTTCACCGAGGAGCTGGGCGACCTGAAGAACCGCTACGGTCCCCGCCTCCAGGTGGTCCACACGCTCTCCCGTGAACCGCGCGACGTCGAGCTGCTGTCGGGACGGCTCGACGGCGACCGGCTGCGCCGCCTGCTCACCCGCCTGGTGCCGGTCGAGGTGTTCGACCACGTCTGGCTGTGCGGCCCGCTGGAGATGGTCCAGGACGCGCGTACGGTGCTCGCCGGGCTCGGCGTCCCCGCCGGGCGCGTGCACGTCGAGCTGTTCTACGTCGACGAGCCCCCGCCCAGGCCGCGCCGGGCCGAGGAGGGCGTCCTGACCGGCGCGACGACCGAGCTGACGACCGTGCTCGACGGCGTACGCGCGACCGCGCCCGTCTCCCGGGAGACGACGATCCTCGACGGCGCCCAGGCCACCCGCTCCGACCTGCCGTTCGCCTGCAAGGGCGGCGTCTGCGGGACGTGCCGCGCGCTCGTCCGCGCGGGCGAGGTCGACATGCGGCGCAACTACGCGCTCGAACCGTCGGAGGTGGCCGCCGGGTTCGTGCTGACCTGCCAGACCTTCCCGGACGGCGACAGCGTCACCGTCGACTACGACGCCTGAACCCTTTCCCGACCCAGAGGAGCCCTGCGTGACCCAAGCCTTCGTGATCAACGGCGTGCGGACGCCGGGCGTCGTCCCTCCAGGGGACGCCTCGCCCGGGGAGCGCCCATGAGCGCCGGGGCCGGCCTGGTCGTCGAGGAGGGCGCCGACCGAGTCGTGTGGCGGCTCAACCGTCCCGAGGTCCGCAACGCGATCGATCGGGAGCTGGTCGACGCCCTGCACGCCGCCTGCGCCGCCGTCGAGGAGGAGCCGAGGATCGTCCTGCTCGTCGGTGAGGGAACCACCTTCGCCGCCGGGGCCGACATCGCCCAGCTTCGCGAACGCGGCAGGGACGACGCGCTGCGCGGCATCAACTCCAAGATCTTCGACCGGATCCACCGGCTGCCCATGCCGACCGTGGCCCTGCTCGACGGGTACGCGCTCGGCGGCGGCGCCGAACTCGCCTACGCCTGCGACTTCCGGATCGGCACCCCGCGCACGCGCATCGGCAACCCGGAGACCGGCCTGGGCATCCTCGCGGCCGCCGGCGCGGCCTGGCGGCTCGCCGAGCTGGTGGGGGAGCCGCTGGCCAAGGAGATCCTGCTCGCGGGCCGCGTGCTCGACGCCGCGGAGGCGCACGCCGTACGGCTGCTCAACGAGGTCGTGGAGCCCGCGGAGCTGACGGCCGCCGGGCACCGGCTCGCCGACCGCGTGGCCGCGCAGGCGCCCCTGGCCACCCGGCTCATGAAGGCCGTCTTCCACGCCCCGCGGCAGGCCCACCCGTTCGTGGACGACCTGGCGCAGGCGGTGCTGTTCGAGACCGAGGAGAAGCACGCGCGGATGACGGCGTTCCTGGAACGCCGCCGCGGGGAAGGACGTACGCGATGAACGGTGACCTCCCGCGCACGGTGGGGATCTACGGCGGCGGACGGATGGGGGCCGGGATCGCGCACGCGTTCCTCGTCGCGGGCGGCCACGTGGTGATCGTCGAGAACACCGCCGATACGGCCGCCGCAGCCGCCGCCCGGGTGGCCGACAGCCTGGCCAAGGCCCACGCCAAGGGCGCGCTCGGCGAGCCGGTCGAGCGGGCGCTGGCCCGGCTGCGCACGACGGCCGACCCCGGCGGGCTGGCGGGCTGCGAGCTGGTCGTCGAGGCCGTGCCCGAGGACGCGGCGCTCAAGGCCGAGGTGCTGGCCGTCGCCGAGCGGCGGGCGCCGTCGGCCGTGCTCGCCTCCAACACCAGCAGCCTGTCCCTCGACGGGCTCGCGGCCGCCCTGAAGTCGCCGGAGCGCCTTCTCGGGCTGCACTTCTTCAACCCCGTCCCGGTGAGCGACCTCGTCGAGATCGTCGCCGCGCCGCGAACGGACCCGGGGCTCGTGACGAGGGCCCAGGGGTGGGTGGCGGCGCTCGGCAAGACGCCCATCACCGTGATCGACTCGCCCGGGTTCGCCAGCAGCAGGCTCGGGGTCTGCCTGGCGCTGGAGGCGATGAGGATGCTGGAGGAGGGGGTCGCGAGCGCGGCCGACATCGACACGGCGATGACCCTCGGCTACCGTCACCCGACCGGGCCGCTGCGCACCACCGACCTCGTGGGCCTCGACGTGCGGCTCGCCATCGCCGAGCACCTGGCGCGCGAGCTGGGCCCGCGCTTCGAGCCGCCGCGCGTCCTGCGCGACCTGGTCGCGGCCGGGCACCTGGGCCGCAAGACCGGCCAGGGCTTCTACACCTGGTGAGCCTCGTGGCGGGCCAGGCCGTCGAAGGCGATGGCGGTGATCGCGTCGGCGACCACCGCGTGATCGTAGGCCCCGTCCGGCCGGTACCACTCCACCAGTGAGTTCACCATCCCGAACAGCAACCGGCTCACCAGCGCCGGTGGCACGTTGTCGCGCAGCGAGCCCTCCGCGACGGCGTCCGCGACGAGCGCGGCCAGGCGGTCGTCGAGCCAGCGCCGCCGCTCCAGCGCGGCCAGCTCGACCTCGCTGTTGCCGCGCACCCGCAGCAGGAGCGTGACGGACGGCTGGTGCGCCACGAGCACCTCGACACTGCGCCGCACCACCTCGCGCAGCCGCTGGTAGGCGCTGACCCCGTCGCGCTCGCCGGACGCCTCGGTCACGACGGACGTCAGCTCGTCGAGGGCGTCGGCCAGCGCCTCGCCGAGCAACTGCTCCTTGCTCGTGACGTGGTGGTAGATGGCCGGCTTGGTCAGCCCCAGCTCCCTGGCCAGGTCGCCCATGCTCGTGGCGTCGTAGCCCCTGCGGTTGAACAGCTCGATCGCGGTACGCAGGATCGCCGGCTGGTCGTAGCCGGGACGGCCACGCCGGCGGCGCGGGGCCGGCTCGGCGGGTCCGATCGTCGTCACCTTTGCAGCATCTCACGTGCCGACCGCCGCCTTGACCAGGCGCCGAAGGGCGACCTGGAGCGCCGGGACGGTCTCCCGCCGTACGGCCCGACCGGCGCCGTCGGCCGGTGGTCAGCCCGCGCCGCAGGAGACCGTCGGCCAGGTGTGGTTGCCGTTGTGCTGGATCGTCACGCCCCAGTTGTCGCCGTTGCCGTTGGGCCGGGCGGTCAGCACCTGGGCGCTGGGGTAGGCGGCGCTGATGTTCCAGGTGGACAGGATCTTCGCCGGGGACGGCACGTTCATCGTCACGGTCCAGTTGCTGGAGCCGCTGACCGAGACGTTGAGGTTGTACCGGTCGCTCCACTGCTGGCCGGCGGAGAGCGTGGCGGTGCACCCGCCGCCACCGCCGCCACCACCGTCGCCACCGCCGCCGGGGGAGCCGCCCACGGTGATGTTCGAGCTGCCGCTGCTCTGGTATCCCTCGGTCGCGAGGATCATGTAGTCATGGCCGCCGAGGCTCATGCCGTAGCGGGCCCAGGCGTCGAAGTGGTTGCCCGAGGTGATGGTCCCGCCGGTCCTCTTCTGCTGCCGGACGCTCCAGTACTGGTTGAACGTCCTGGTGCCCTCGATGGAGGGGGCGTTGTAGCGCGTCGTCTGGTAGACGTCGTACGTGCCGCCGTCGCTGGTGACGGTGCCCTTGTAGGTCCCGGTGGGCCGGTAGGTGCCCCAGTTGTCGACGATGTAGTACTCGACGAGCGGGTTCCTCGTCCACCCGTAGAGCGTCAGGTACGCGTTGCCCGACGGGTTGAAGCTGCCCGAATAGCTCACCGTCCTGCGTCCGCCGGGGTTCCAGCCCTTCCCGGCGACGAAGTTGCCGGTGTTGCGCCACGAGGTGCTGTAGTTGCCGCCGGAGCCGAGCTCCATGGAGACCGAGCCCGGGCTGTCGGTCCAGAACGAGTAGAAGTACCCGTTGTTCGTGCCGGTCTGGTTGGAGGTGACGGGGGCGGCGTGGGCGATGCCGGGCGGCGTCGCCAGGGCCACGACCAGGGCCGCGGCGACGACGCAGACACGGCCGAGCAGCGTCCTGGCGTGGTTGCGGGGGCGGGCGGGGGCGTCGTTCATGTGCGTGCCTCCTTCTCGTGAAGGCTGGCGGGATCCGAAATTATCGGTGTAATTGCGAAAGTATCGGATCGCCTCGACGGGTTGTCAATGATCGGGGAAATGTCTTTGAAATCCGGCAGGTGAGGCTCGCGGAGGGGATGAACGTTTCTCGGTGGTGCTGGCAGGTTCCGGCGGGTGAGGCTCCATGTCGGGCGGGTGATGTTAGGTGTAGCCGCCCCGTTGTTGCCGAAATATTTCTGACTGTCGTTGACACGTTTCGGCGGCGTCTCCACAATGACCGCAGGTGAAGCCGTCCTCCAGCGATCAAGGGATTAGCATGATCGATCGGAAGCGCCGTACCGCACTCACCGCCGCCGTCCTGGGCGGGACTCTCGCCGTCTGTCTCGCCGTCACCGCCACCGCCACCGCCACCTCGGCCGTGGCCGCCGGGCGCCGCGCCGCCGCCTGCGGCGGCTACGTCGGGCTGACGTTCGACGACGGGCCCAATCCCGGCAACACCGCCAACCTGCTCAACGCGCTGACCTCGAACGGCCTGCGGGCCACGATGTTCAACACCGGTCAGAACGCCCAGAACAACCAGGCCCTGGTCCGGGCGCAGCGGGACGCGGGCATGTGGATCGGCAACCATAGCTGGTCGCACCCGCGCCTGACCCAGCTCGGCAGCGCGCAGATGGCCTCGGAACTGCAGCGCACCCAGCAGGTCGTCCAGCAGGCCACGGGGGTCGCGCCCCGGCTGTTCCGTCCGCCGTACGGGGAGACCAATGCCACCCTGAGGTCGGTGGCGCAGCAGCTCGGCCTCACGGAGGTGCTCTGGGACGTCGACTCCCGGGACTGGAACGGGGCGAGCGCCGCCCAGATCGTCCAGGCGGCCGGTCGGCTGCAGAACGGCCAGGTCATCCTCATGCACGACCAGTACGCCACGACACTGGCCGCCATCCCGCAGATCGCCGCGAACCTGCGCGCCCGCAACCTGTGCGCAGGGATGATCTCCACCGTCACCGGCAGGGCCGTCGCGCCCGGCGGCGCAGGCCCGGCGAGGGCGACGTGATGACGACGCGGCCGGACGGCAGCGGCAACACCTTCGGCTTCACCGTCCGGCACGGCGGCAACCGGACCTGGCCGTCGGTCGCCTGCCGTACGGCCTGACCGGCGCCGTACGCGCTACTCCCGCCAGGGCGAGCCGAGGATCGTGTCGACGAAGTTGCCGCGGCGGAAGCCGGGCACGTACCGCTCCAGGACGTCGGCCTTGACGTTGCCGAACGTGGTCTCCGGCTTGGGCGCTATGCCCTCGGTGAACGCCGCCAGGATCGCCTCCTTGAAACCCGGCCGCGGGTGCAGGGCGGTGATCTCGTCCCGCTGGGCGTCGGTGAGGTCGTCGTAGCCGATGCCGAGCACGTCGTACTCGACGCCCGCCGTGACCAGGGCGATCTCCGGCTCCATGAACTCCGGGATGCCCGGGGTGGTGTGCAGGGCGATGGCCGTCCAGACCCGCCGGATGCTGTCCTCGGGCACGCCTCGCGCCCGCAGGAAACGGCGGGCCTCGTTCGCGCCGTCCACCTCGAAGCGCTTGCCGCTGTCGCGGTGCTCCGCGTTCAGGCCCAGGTCGTGGAACATGGCGCCGATGTAGAGCAGTTCGGGGTCGAAGCTCAGGCCGCGCGTACGGCCCTGCAAGGTGCCGAAGAAGTAGACACGGCGCGAATGGTGGTAGATCAGGTCACTCGTGTTGTCGCGGACGAACGCCGTGGCCTCCTTGGCCAGTTCGGTGTCCGGCACGGTCTCGTCGATCGCCATGCGGTGTCCCCTCGGTCGGCGCTCCCCCCGTGACCTGCGGATACCCGGGAGGACAACGCGCGAACGCAGGGGTGCCTCGGGGAGGTGCCGCGGCCCGCACGCGATGTGGACAGCGTGCGGGCCGGGGGTCGTGGGTCCTCAGCAGGTGAGGTTGCCTCCGGGGGTCACCCCGAGGATCCCGGTGAAGCGCTGGTAGGCGTTGACCCGGCTCTGCACCTGGGCGGGGTTGCCGCCGTTGCACTCCAGGCTGCCGTTGATGCTGCGGATGGTCTCGCCGAAGCCGCGGCCGTTGACCATCGCGTTGTGGGCCGTCATGGTGCCGGGGCCGTTCTGGGTCATCCAGTACCACAGGGCGGTCTTCCAGGCCACGGCCGCGTCCTGCTGCACCAGCCACGGGTTGGTCAGCAGCGGCAGGCCGAGCGCGTCCCCGGCCGCCTTGTAGTTGAAGTTCCAGCTCAACTGGATGGGGCCGCGGCCGTAGTAGGCGGCCTGTCCGGCCGGGCATCCGTACGACTGGCTCGCGTCGCAGTAGTGCGGGTAGTTGGCGGTGTTCTGCTCGACGATGTGGACGAGCCCGCCGGTCTCGTGGTTGACGTTCGCCAGGAAGGCGGCGGCCTCCTGCTTCCTGACCGTGTCGCTGCCGGTCTTGGCGAAGGCGGGGTAGGCGCTCATCGCCGCGGTCAGGCCGCTGTAGGTGTAGAAGGAGTTCCGGCTCGGGAACATCTGGTTGAACTGGGCCTCGCTGACCACGAAGCCGGACGGGTCAGGCGGGTCGGTGGGGCCGCCCGAGCAGGTGTACGGGTCCCAGTACCAGTGGCTGATCACCGGGTCGTAGCCGGGGTTCTCGTGGACGGCGATGTAGTGGTTGCCGTCGGTGTAGCGGACGATGCTGCCCACGGCGTACCACTGCCCGGCCACCCAGTTCGGGTAGGAGCACGCCGTGCCCCCGCCGCTGCCGCCGGTGCAGGTTCCCTGGTCGGCCCAGACGTCGGCGCCGCCAGGGGTCTCGTTCTGGGTCCACCACTTGGCGGACCAGTTGCGCCCGTTGTGCGACACGACCGCGCCGCCGGTGTAGACGGAGGAAGCGCTCCAGGCGGTGGCGCAGGCGGCGGCGTTCGCCGTGGACGGCAGAAGCACCGCGAGCACCCCGGTGGCCAGTAACAACGCGGCCAGCGGGGCCAGGAATCTTCGCACGTGATCACTCCCTCGAAGCCTGGAATACATAAGAAAGTTTCCTAAGGATTAACGGATGAGCTGCCGCCGCGCAAGGCCCAAAGTCAGAGTTCCGCACCGCGCCGATCGACGGGGTGGAATCGCTCGCGCACGGGGGTCCAGAAAAAATCTTGAAAAGAATCCGCGGGCGCGTGTCGAAATCCCGCCGCCTCGTTCGCGGTGTCCCCGGAGGGCCGGATGGACCGGCCCCGCAGAAGCGAGGCAGACGACCATGACCCAGCAGCTCAGCCCGCCCGCCCCCGCCCGCCCCGGCTCCTTGCGGCGCCTGCTGCTCGGCTGCGGCGTCGCGGCCGGCCCTCTGTACGTGACCGTCGCGCTGGTCCAGGCGCTCACCCGGGAGGGCTTCGACCTGACCCGCCACGCCTGGAGCCTGCTGGCCAACGGCGAGCCGGGCTGGATCCAGACCGCCAACTTCGCCGTCACCGGCCTGGCCACCGTCGCCGCGGCCGTGGGCCTGCGCCGCGCCCTGATGCCCGGACGCGGGGCCCGCTGGGCGCCGATCCTCGTCGGCGCGTTCGGCGTCAGTATGATCGGCGCCGCCCTCTTCCCCGCCGACCCCGCGATGGGCTTCCCCGCGGGTACGCCGGAAGGCCCCGGCGTCGTCACGCTGTCGGGCATCCTGCACCTGGCCGTCGGCGGTGTCGGGTTCCTGTGTCTGTCCGCGGCGTGCTACATCATCGGCTCCCGGTACGCCCGCCACGGCGACAACGGCTGGGCCTGGTACTCGCGCGTCACCGGCACGCTCTTCCTGGGGTCGTTCGCCGGGATCGCCTCCGGCGCCGGCGGCGCCGCCGGCACCCTGGTGTTCGTCGCCGGGATCGTGGCGGTCTGGTGCTGGCTGTCGCTGCTGTCGCTGAGCCTGGCGCGCCACCCCGCCTGACCTCGTCCTATCCTGACGAGTCCATCCTGGAAACCACCCCTGAAGAGCCCCGCGGCGATAGTGGAAGGCAGCACACGAATGCGTTATCTGGTCACACTCAAAGTCATCGCCCAGCCCGACGGGCCGCCCCCGTCCGACCTCATGGAAGCCATCTTCAAGCTCGGCCAGGAGGCCACCGAGGCCGGGAGCATGCTCGACAACAGCGGCCTGGCCCCCAGCTCGGAGGGGGCGCGGATCGAGGTGAGCGGCGGCCGGCTGACCGTCAGCGACGGCCCGTTCGCCGAGGCCAAGGAGATGATCAGCTATGCGCTGTACGAGGTCAGGACGAAGGAGGAGGCCGTGGAATGGGCCGCCCGCTTCATGAAGCTGCACCGTGACCTGTGGCCAGGCTGGGAGGGCGAGGCGGACGTCCTGCGCCTGTTCACCCCCGAGGACTTCGCCCCGCCGGCGTGACCGCGCCCGGCCACGGGGTCGGCCGCGCACGCGCGGTCGGCCCCGTGGCCGGATGGTGTATCCAGGACGCATGACGGCAGCCGAATCGCACCGGGTGGTGGAGGCGGTGTGGCGGATCGAGTCCGCCCGCGTCGTCGCCGCCCTGGCCCGGATGGTCAAAGACCTCGCCCTGGCGGAAGAGCTGGCCCAGGACGCGCTGGTGGCCGCCCTCGAAGAGTGGCCGCGCAAGGGCGTACCGGACAATCCGGGTGCCTGGCTGACTCTCACCGCCAAGCACCGCGCGATCGACCAGTTCCGCCGCCGCGACACCTACCAGCGCAAGCTGCAGGAGGTGGGCCGCGACCTGGAGCTCCGCCAGGAGTCGGCGGAAGCCGAGCTGGACGACGCCCTCGACGACCACATCGGCGACGACCTGCTCCGCCTGATCTTCACGGCGTGCCATCCCGAACTGCCCGCCGAAGGGCGGCTCGCGCTCACCCTCCGGCTGCTCGGCGGCCTGTCCACGGCCGAGATCGCCCGCGCGTTCCTCGTCCCCGAGCCCACCGTCGGCCAGCGCATCTCCCGCGCCAAGCGCACGCTGGCCGACAGGAGGATCCCGATCGAGCTGCCACCGCCCGCCGAGCTGCCGGGGCGGCTGGCGTCCGTCCTGGAGGTCATTTACCTGATCTTCAACGAGGGGTACGCGGCGACCGCGGGCCAGGACTGGATCCGCCCGTCGCTGTGCCAGGAGGCCATGCGCCTGGGCCGTGTCCTGGCCGGGCTCATGCCCGCCGAGCCCGAGGTGCACGGCCTGCTCGCCCTCATGGAGATCCAGGCCGCGCGCATCCCGGCCAGGACCGCCCGTGACGGCTCGCCCATCCTGCTCCTCGACCAGGATCGCAGCCGCTGGGACCGGCTGCTCGTCCGCCGCGGCCTGGCCGCGCTGCGCCGGGCCGAGGAGCTGGGCACGCTGGGGCCGTACGGGCTGCAGGCCGCCATCGCCGCCTGCCACGCCCGCGCGCTCACGGCGCAGGCCACCGACTGGGAACGCATCGCGGCCCTCTACCGGCTGCTGGCCCACCTGACGCCCTCGCCCGTCGTCGAGTTGAACAGGGCGGTCGCGGTCGGCATGGCCTACGGCCCGGAACGCGGGCTGGAGATCGCCGACGCGCTCATCGGCGAACGCGCCCTGCGCGGCTACGCCCATCTGCCCGCCGTCCGCGGTGACCTGCTGGCCAAGCTCGGCCGGGCGGGGGAGGCGGCGGCCGAGTTCCGGCGCGCGGCCGAGCTGACCGGCAACGAACGCGAGAGCGCCCTGTTCCTGCGCCGCGCCGCCGCTCTCTCGGCGTGACGGCCGGGCGCCGGTCACGGGTGGCTCGGGCGGCGATGTGCCCGTGCGAGGAGACGCAGGGGGCTTGGGGAGGGCGCGGCGGGGGAATGGCATGACCTGGCCGACGCGACAGGAGGCTGCATCGTGGACACCGCCATGTCGGTGGTCGAGGCCGGGCGCATGTTCGCCGCGCCCGCCGCGTACACCGACGAGACCCGCCTGCACGAGGGGCTCGCGCGGTTGCGCCGCGAGTCGCCCGTCCACCGGGTGGAGGTTCCCGGGTACACCCCGTTCTGGGCGCTCACCCGGCACGCCGACGTCCTCGCCGTCGAGCGCGACCACGACCTGTGGCTCAGCGCCCCACGCCCCAGGCTGAGAACGGCCGACCTCGACGCCGCGATGGAGGCCCGCGGGGCGCGCGGCGCCGGGTTCAGGACCATCGTCCACATGGACGGTCCCGAGCACCGCGCGCTGCGCGCGGTCGCGGCCGACTGGTTCCGCCCCAGGGCCATGCGGGCCATGGAGGCCCGGGTGCGCGAGCTGGCCCGCCGCCACGTCGACCGGATGGCCGAGCACGACGGCGCCTGCGACTTCGCCCGCCAGGTCGCCGCGCACTACCCCCTCTACGTCATCCTCAGCCTCCTCGGCCTGCCCGAGTCGGACTTCCCGCGCATGCTGCGCCTCACCCAGGAGCTGTTCGGGCAGCACGACGAGGACACCGGGCGCGGCGGGAGCCCTCAGGGCCACACCTCCGTACTGGAGGACCTCTTCGCCTACTTCCACGACCTGACGGCCCGGCGCAGGGCCAGGCCGACCGGCGACCTCGCCTCGGCGATCGCCAACGCCCGCGTCGACGGCCGGCTCCTGGACGACGAACTGGCCATCTCCTACTACGTCCTCATCGCCACGGCCGGGCACGACACCACCAGCTCCACCATCGCGGGCGGCCTGGAGGCGCTCATCCGGCACCCGGCCGAGCTGCGGCGGCTGCGGGACGACCCCGCCCTGCTGCCCCTGGCCGTCGAGGAGATGATCCGGTGGGTGAGCCCGGTGAAGGAGTTCATGCGCACCGCCTCGGCCGACGCGCTGGTCGGCGGTGTGCGCATCGGGAAGGGGGAGTCGGTGCTGCTGTCGTACCCGTCGGCGAACCGGGACGAGGACGTCTTCGCCGACCCGTCCCGCTTCGACGCCGGCCGCGACCCGAACCGGCACCTGGGCTTCGGCGCCGGCGTGCACCACTGCCTGGGCGCGGTGCTCGCCCGTACGGAGATCCGCGCGCTCTTCGCCGAACTCGTTCCCCGGCTGTCGAGCGTCGGCCTCGACGGTGAGCCCGCGTGGACCGCCACGACGTTCGTGGGCGGGCTCAAGCGCCTGCCCGTCCGCTACACCTTGGACGGGCGTTCCTGATCCGGGGCCCGGCCACCACGGGCGGTCGACCGCGGCGCGTCAGACCGTCTTGATCGCCCCGCCGTCCATGACGTAGTCGGCGCCGTTGACGCTGCCCGCGTGCGGTGACGCCAGCCACGTCACCAGGGCGGCGACCTCCTCCGCCGTCACGAGCCGGCCGGTGGTCATGCCGGTGCTCGACGGCAGGCCCGCGAGGAGCTGCTCGTGCTCCAGGCCGAGCGAGGAGGCCAGCGCGGCGCCGTACCCGTCGGGGGACTCCCACAGCGAGGTACGCGTCGCGCCGGGCGAGATCGTGTTCACCCGCACCCCCTGCGGCCCGAACTCCTCGGCGAGCGCCTTGCCGAACGCGGTCAGCGCCGCCTTGGCCGTCGTGTACGTCACCGGCCCCGCGTGCGGCATGCGTGCGCCGTTGGACGAGACGTTGACCACGGTGCCCCGGCTTCGCAGCAGGCTCGGCAGGGCGGCCCGGGTGGCGCGCACGGCGCTGAGGAAGTTCAGGTCGTAGTCGCGCACCCAGTGCTCGTCGGCGAAGCCGAGGAAGCCGCCGACGTGGTCGTCGCCGACGTCGCCGCCGCCCACGTTGTTGACCAGCAGGTCGATCTCGCCCAGCTCGGCCAGCGCCCGCCCGATCAGCTCGGCGGGACCGCCGGACGTGGACAGGTCGGCCGTCAGCGCCGTCGCGCCGGTCTCCTTCAGCGCGGGTGTGATCGTCCGGGCGGCGGCCACGACCCGCATGCCCTCGCCCGCCAGCGCCTGGGTGATGGCCAGCCCGATGCCCCTGCTGGCGCCGGTCACCACGGCGGTCTTCCCGGTCAGCCTCATGTCCATGGAATGATCCTTTCCCCTCGAAGCGCATCTTGGATGATGCTGAAACCATAGAAGATGCAACAACAATGATGCAACTGCTGGCTGAGCGGAGACGATGGCGTACCATCTGCGGAGTGAGTGAGACGACGCGCGCCCTGAGATCCGATGCCGAGCGGACGGTGCGGACGATCCTGGAGGCGGCCGAGCGGGTGCTCAGCAAGAACCCGGCGGCGAGCATGGAGCAGATCGCCGAGGCCGCCGGGGTCGCGCGCACCACCGTCCATCGCCGCTTCGCCTCGCGCGACGCGCTCGTGGCCGCGCTGGCGTCCTGGGCCACCCGCCGGTTCGCCGAGGCCGTCGACGCCGCCCACCCCGAGTCCACGCCGCCGCTCGTCGCCCTCTACCAGATCACCGCCAACGTGCTGCGGGTCAAGATCGACTTCGGGTACGCCATGGGCCAGGCGATGGCCGCCGCCGAGACGGCCGGGGTCCACGCCGACGTGATGGAGCGCTGCGAGCGGCTCTTCGCGAGGGCCAAGGAGGCGGGGGCGCTGCGCGCGGACGTCGACCCCGGCTGGGCCAGGCGGGTCTACTACGCGCTGATCCACGACGCGGCGCAGGTCCGCGACGGCGACCCCGACGCCCTGGCGGCCCGCCTGGTGGACACCCTGCTGCGCGGCGTCGGCACCGGTCAGGGTCTGGGCTGAGCCCCGACGAGCGAACGGGAGACGCGGTCACTCCCGGCCGCCCGGCAGGGCCCGGCGGGCCCGGCCGCCCGCCAGGGGCCGGTGCGCCGGCCTACGTCGCGGGCCTGGGCACGGGTCGGCACCGGGAGAACGAGGGATGGTCGGCGTCCGCGACGGGCTCGCCCGGCGGCACGACCTGCACACGCGCGGAGGCGATGTCGAAGTACAGCCCCACCAGCTTCAGCCGCCCGGCCCTGACCTGCTCGTCGACCTTGCCGTACGTTCGCAGGTTCTCGAGCTGCTGCCGGACGTTGAGCCGGCAGAGGGCGTCGAGGGCGCCGTCGTCGCGTGCCCCGTCGAGCCTGGACAGGCTGGCGCCGCCGTGGCGCAGCCAGCGCCGCAACTGGGGCAGCTCCGCCGTGGTCGCCGGATCCCGGAGCAGCGCGGCCATCGCGCCGCAGGAGGAGTGTCCGCACACCGTGATGGTGTGCACGTTCAGTACGCGGGTGGCGTACTCGATGGCGGCGGCCACGGAGTCGTCGCCCGGGTCCGAGCCCGCGCGCGGCACCAGGTTGCCGATGTTGCGCACCGTGAACAGGTCACCCGGGCCGCTGGAGGTGATCAGGCTGGGCATGATGCGGGAGTCGGCGCACGTGATGAACAGGTGAGAGGGCTCCTGCCCGGCGGCCAGCTCGGTGAAGATGGCCCGTACGAGCGGCGCCGTACGCCGGTGGAACTCGTCGGCGCCCAGGATGAGCTGGCATTCGACGGCCGTGTCAGGGCGGCGGTGGGTCCAGGGCAGCCACCAGCGTCCGGCGGGCTTGGGCGGGCTCTTGGCCGGGAACATGCGCGTGCCGCTGGCGGCCATCGCGTACCACTCGTCGTGCAGTTCGTCGATGGTGACGGTGCCGCCCAGGCGTTCGTGGTCGAGCCGCCAGGAGTGGATGGCCTCGAAGGCGGCGTTGTCCATGAAGTCGATGTTCAGGTCGAGGTCCACGGCGGTGCTCGCCGGGATCGCCCGCAGCTCCTGGGTCAGCTGGGGCACGCCGAGGAACGTGAGCGAGCCCGAGACCGTCGCGCGCACGCGACCGTTCCCTTCCTCGCGCTTGTCGACCGTCACCCGCGTCAGCCGCCGCAACGCCAGCAGCGCGGCCAGCGCCAGCCCGGCCAGGACGCCCTCGGCCAGCCCCACCAGGATGACGCCCCCCAGGGTCACCAGGTAGACGGGCACCTCGTTGTGGCCGTGCACCTTCCTGACGTGGCCCAGGCTGATCGTCCTGAGGCCGATGAAGACCAGCAGGGCCGCCAGCGCCTCCATCGGGATCAGCTTGATCGTCCAGCCCAGGCAGAGCGCGAACAGCAGGACCCAGACGCCGTGCAGGATGGCCGACCAGTGGCTGCGGGCTCCCGCCCGGACATTGGTGGTGCTGCGGACGATCACCCCGGCCACCGGGAGCCCGCCCAGGACGCCGCTGACCATGTTCGCCACGCCCTGCCCGGACAGCTCGCGGTCGAGGTCGGAACGCCGGCCGGTGTGCGTGCCGTCGGTGGCCACGCAGCACAGCAGCGACTCGGCCCCGGCCAGCAGCGCCACCAGCAGCACCGCGCCGACGACGTTGTGCCAGTCGTCAGGCGGCAGCTGCGGCGGCGCCCACCCGGTGATCGCGCCGGACAGGTCGATGCGGGTGACGCTCCAGTTGAACATCCAGGCCGTCCCTGCGGCCACGAGCAGCGCCGCCAGCGGCGCGGGGACCGCCCGGACGGGCTTGGGCAGCCGGTCCCAGACCAGCAGCACTGTGACGGTGAGCACGCCCACCATGACCTTATGGCCGTGCATGTCGATGATCTGACCGGGCAACTGCGTCAGGTTCGCCCAGGCCGAGTGCTGAGGGCTGCCGCCCAGCACGACGTGGAGCTGGGCGAGCGCGATGATGATGCCGACGCCCGCGAGCATGCCGTGCACGACGGCGGGCGAGACGGCCAGCGCGGCCCTGGCCGCCTTGAACGCGCCGAGCAGCACCTGCACCGCGCCGGCCAGCACGGTGATCAGGCAGGTGGCCTGCCAGCCGTAGGCGTGCACCAGACCGGCGATCACCAGGGTCAGGCTCGCGGTCGGCCCGCTCACCTGAACGGACGAGCCGCCCAGCGCGCCCGCGACGATGCCGCCCACCGCGGCGGCGACGAGCCCGGCCACCAGCGGCGCTCCCGAGGCCAGCGCGACGCCCAGCGACAGGGGCACCGCGACCAGGAAAACCACCAGTGAGGCGGGTAGATCGTACCTGAGAGTACACATAAGGCGACTCTCCGTAGTTGTCTCCATGCGGCACACCTTAGTGCCCCAGGGAAACCGCCCTCCGGCGTCAGAAGGCCCGTCCGGTACGGGCGCCCGCCGCGACCCGTGGGTGAGCCGGGCCGCGGCGAGGGGTCATCGCAGGTCGGGAGGGTGACCGGCCGGTCAGCTCCGCTGGGTGCGGGCGAGCAGGGCGGCGAAGCCGTCGAGATGGCGGGCGAGGCTGTACGCGAACAGCCCGTCCAGGTCGGACGCCGTGCCCTCGGGGATCGTGGCCAGCAGCGGGAACCGCCCGTCGGCGAGGAGGTCGTCGGCCCGTTGCCGCCGCGCCAGCCACCATCGGTCGAGCGGCACCCCGGTCTCCTGCTCCGCCTCGACCTCGGCCGCCATCGACAGGGCCATCGCCACCACCAGCGTGTGCATGGTCAGGGCCTCTTGGAGACGGGTCTCCATGGGCAGGCCGAGCCCGTCGAGCGCGCGCAGGGTCCACTCGGTGTGGGCCATCATGTTGGGCACGAGTAGCGGGCGGGTCAGGGAAACGGCCCTGGGCAGCCACAGGTGCCGCCGGCACAGCTCCCACTGGCGGCGGGCGATCCATTCGAGCTTGGCTCGCCAGCCGTCCGGGCCGGGCGTGGGCAGCTCCACCTCGCCGAAGGCCGCGTCGGTCATCTGGGTGACCAGCTCGTCCTTGTTGGCCACGTGCCGGTACAACGACATCGGGCCGACGCCCAGCTCGGCCGCGAGCCGCCGCATGGACACCGCGTCGAGCCCTTCGACGTCGGCGATCGCCATGGCCGCGCGCGGCACCTGCTCCCGGCTCAGCGCCTGCCTGGGCGGCTCGGTCGTCCGGCGCTCCGGCGCGGGCCGCGGAGCGCCGGAGCGGGTGCCGACCGCCGTCCCAGTGCCGACCGCCGTCCCCGGCTCGACTGCCGCCCCTGGCTCGACCGCCGCTCCTGAGCCGACCACTGTTCCCGAGCCGACCTTCGCCTCGACCAGCCCTTCGTCCCGCAGGGCCGCCATCACCTTGGTCGCGGTCGCGACCGCGACGCCCCATCGCTGGGCGATCTGCCGGACGGAGTACATGCGCTCGCCGGGACGCAGCTCGCCGGTCAGGATCCGGGCCCTGATCTCCGCGACGATCCGCAGGTAGGGCGGATCGGGCCGCCGCGCCGATGACGACATGAAACTCTCCTCTGATGTACTAGTTCACTGAGTATCGTACTAGTGCACTTTAGCAGGGCAAGTGACGTTTTCAGCGCCCATTCTCGGTGTCGTGTCAATACGCTGTACGCAGGACAGCCAATACACCGTACGCACTGCGGTGCACCGATAAGGGAGACGAAACCCGATGACCACGAAACATGACCCCGGCCACGACGACCGGCGCGCGCCGACCCTGGTGTTCGTGCACGGCACCAACTCCTCGTCGTACTCGTGGACGGACCTGATCGGCGAACTCACGCTGCGCGGACACCGGAGCGTCGCCGTCGACCTGCCGGGACACGGCGCCGAAGCGTTCTTCCCGCAGGCGTACCAGGCGCCGCAGGACCTCGGGGCACTGGCCGTCGAGCCGTCGGCACTGGCCGGTTACACCCTCGACGACTACACCAAGCGCGTCGTGGACGTGGTGCGCCGCGCCAGTGACCACGGCCCCGTGATCCTGGTCGGCGCCAGCCAGGGCGGCCTCACGGTGAGCAGGGTCGGCAACGCCGTCCCCGAACTGCTCGACCGGGTCGTGTACGTCTCGGCGTACTGCTGCGTGGACCTGCCCAACCTGACCGCCTACCTCGCCACCGAGGAGAACCGCGACAGCCTGGTCAGCCTGGTGACCGGGGCGGCGGTCGGCGACCCGACCGCCCTGGGCGTGATCCGGGTCAACTGGCGCTCGGCCGACCCGGCCGTGATCGGCGGCATCCGGGAGTGCCTGGCCGGCGGCTTCACCGACGAGGAGATGACGCGGCTGCTCAACCTACTCGAACCGGACGAGCCCATCGCCGTCCCCCTGGCCGAGGCCCGGGGCGAGGCGCACACCTGGGGCCGGATCCCGCGGACGTACGTGCGCTTCACGCTCGACCGGCTGATCCCTCCGGCGCTGCAGGACCGGTTCATCAGCGAGGCCGACCGCCTGACGCCGGACAACCCGACCGACGTGCGCAGCGTCGCCGCGCCCCACGTCGGGCCCTTCGGCCGCCCCGAGCTGGTGGAGATCTTCAGCGAGCTGGCCGGTCGCTGAGCCGCCGCCGCGCGGCTACGCCGGTGGCCTGCCCTTCCGTTCCGCCGCAAGGCCCTCCAGGGGCGGGAGGTAGGGGCGGAAGTGGTCGGCGACGAGGTCCGCGACGGCGTCGGCGTCGCGGGACCCGTCCACCTCGATCACCCGGACGCCGAGGCGGCGCGCGGAACGGACGGCGTCGTCGGCGACGAGGCGGTCCCGTTCGAGCCGGTTGCGCTGGGCCCTGACCGGGTCGCTCACCTCGTGATCGAACGTGGCGGCCCGGGGCAGAGAACGCACCTGCCACGCGCGGAACGCCTCGGTGGGCACCATGACGACCATCCGCCGGGGCGATCCGGCGATCGGCGCCACGAACTCGGGACGCAGCCCCCAGCCCTCGGCCAGGACAGGGCGTCCGGAGACCAGGGCGCGCAGGTCGTCCAGGGCCCATTCGAACCGCACCGGGAACCCGGCCAGCGTCTGCGCGGCCATCTCCGCCGGAGTGGTGTGCACCCAGACGTCCTCCAGGTCGGGATCGGCGGGTGACTGGCCGAGCGCCAGGCGGCGGGCGATCCGGCGGTCGTTGTGGGCGCGGATGTCGTGGTAGTCGTAGTGGTAGGCGGTCAGCCCGTACCGGGCGGCCAGCAGCCGGGCCACGGTGCTCTTGCCCGCCCACTGGCCGCCGCCGATCCACAGGGCCCGGCCGAGCGTGCCGAAGGGGTCCCACACCTGGCTGTCGTCGTGAGGGCTGGTCAAGCGTCGTCTCCTCGCGGGCGTCTCGGGGCTCCTGCCAGGTGATCACATCGCGGACCCGCACGACAAGACCACCCCTTCGGCCCGGGCCGGCCCGGCCCGGCGCGGGAAGCGGGACGGCGTCAACGGAGCGTCAGGATTCCCGGGTCACGCGTGGAAATTGTGTAGCTTTTGCGAGATATGTCCGGATGTGGGGTTAGCGTCTGCCCTGGATGGCCTTCTCGGGAGGGAAGCACATGTCAGAGCCCACGATGCCCACGGCGCCCACGATGCCCACCGCGCCCACGATGTCCACGGCGCCCACGACGCGCACGGTCGTTCGTGACGACGACCAGACCCGCGAGGCGAACGGCGGGCCGGGCGTCCTCCGGCGGGACCCCGCCGGGTCCCGCACCCCGTTCGCCGCGGAGCCCTGGTCGGCCACCACCCGCTTCCAACCGGTCGCCAGCACCGGCGGGGTTCCCCTGATGGACATCGCCGAACGGCACGGCACCCCCGTGTACGTGGTGGACGAGACCGACGTGCGCGCCCGCTGCCGCGCCTTCCGCACGGCGCTGCCGGACGCCGACATCGTCTACGCGGCCAAGGCGTTCCTGTGCCGCGCCATGGCCACCTGGATCCGCCAGGAGGGCCTCGGCCTCGACGTCTGCTCCGGCGGCGAACTGGCCATCGCCCGCTCCGTCGGCTTCCCCGCCGAACGGATCGTCTTCCACGGCAACGCCAAGACCCCGCGCGAACTGCTCGACGCGGTCGAGTACGGAGTCGGCCGCATCGTGGTCGACAACCTCGCCGAGATCCCCCGGCTGGCGGGCCTGGTCCCGCCGGGGCGGCGGCAGAAGGTGCTGCTGCGGGTCGTCCCGGACATCGAGGCGGGCGCGCACGCGTCGATCCGCACCGGCGGGGAGGGGCAGAAGTTCGGCCTGTCCATCGCCACGGGGGACGCCGCCGCGGCCGTCGTCCGGGTCCTTCGGCAACCCGAGCTGCACCTGGTGGGCCTGCACTGCCACCTCGGCTCCCAGATCCTCGCCGCCGAGCCGTACGAGCGGGCGGTACGGGTCATGGTGGAGCAGCTCGCCCGGATCCGGGACACGTACGGGATCGTGCTGCCCGAGCTCGACCTGGGCGGCGGCCAGGGCATCGCCTACCTCCCCGACGGCCACGGCCTCACCCCGGACGAGTTCGCGGTGACCGTGGCGAAGGCGGTGCGGGAGCGGTGCGCGGCGCTGGACCTGCCGGAGCCACGGCTGACGGTCGAGCCCGGCCGGTCGATCAGCGGCCCCGCCGGGCTCACGCTGTACCGGGTCATCGCGGTCAAGCGCACCCTCTCCCGTACGCTCGTCGCGGTCGACGGCGGGATGAGCGACAACCCGCGCCCCTCCCTGTACGGCGCCCGCTACACCGCCCGCCTGATCGGCCGCCGGTCCGCCATGCCCGTCCGCCCGACGACGCTGGTGGGTCACCACTGCGAGGCGGGCGACGTGATCGCCGAAGGCGCGCCGCTGCCCGCCGACATCCGGGCGGGCGACGTCATCGCGGTGCCCGCCACCGGCGCCTATCACCACTCGATGGCCTCCACCTACAACCTCACCGGCCGCCCGCCGGTCGTCGCGGTCGCCGACGGGGCGGCCCGGGTGGTGGTCCGCCGCGAGGAGATCGACGACCTGCTCCGCAGGGACGTGGGGCTGTAACCTCGGCCGGGGTGTCAGCGCAGGCGGGCCAGCCAGCGGCCGTGCGCGCTCCAGTGCTCGGACTCGGTGAACCCGCAGGCCAGCGCCACCCGTTCGAGGTCGCTCGCCGAGACCGTCGCCCAGGCGAACCATTCCCCGGTGAGCGGCCCCCTGCGCAGCCGGAGCCGGTCGACCCGGCTCCGGGTCCCTGGCGGCGCGACCTCGGCCAGGATCGTCCCGCCCGGCCGCAGCAGTTGCCTGACCCTGTGCAGCAGCACCTCGGGATTGCCGCCGATGCCGATGTTGCCGTCGGCGAGCAGGGCCGTCGCCCACCGGCCGCTGCCGGGGACGTCCTCGAAGACGTCCCGGAGCAGGGCGAATCCCCCGGCGCGGCGGGTCAGGGCGACGGCGCGCGGAGTGACGTCGATGCCCAGCGTACGGACTCCGCGCCGGGTCAGCGCCGCCGTGAGCCGTCCGGGGCCGGAGCCGATGTCCAGCGTGGGGCTGGTGCAGCGGCTCAGGAGCTCCTCGTCGCCGTCGATCGGCTCGAACCAGCGGGCGGTCTCCAGCGTGACCCGCGCGCCGTGCACGTACTCCAGCTCGGCGGCCTCGCCCGCGAGGGCGTCGGCGTACAGTTTCCCGATCATCGGCCCAGCTCCCGCAGCGCGGCGGCGAAGCAGGAGGCGGGCGCCTGGGCGGCCACGGTGCGGGCGTCGGCCGCGGTGTCGACGTCGGTCAGCTCGGGCAGGTGGTGAACGGCCAGCCCGGTGCGTTCGAGCCGGTCGAGCTGGAGCTTGCCGGTCTCCGGATGCGACATGGGCACCCCCAGCAGTAGCCCGGGGTCCGGCCGCCGCAGGCCGAGCAGCCAGAAACCGCCGTCGGCGGCCGGGCCGTACACCGCGTCGTGCCGCTCCAACGCCTTCCCCGCCTCGCCCAGCAGGGCCGGGGTGACCTGCGGGGTGTCCATGCCGATCAGTACGACGGGGTCCGGCCGCAGCCGGTGCGCGTCGGTGAAGGCCGCCGCGAGGCGCTCGTCCAGGCCCGCGCCGCGCTGCGGGATGACCACGAAACCCGCGGGCAGCCAGCGGCCCGGCAACCCGTCCAGGGCGAGCACCCGCTGGGTGGCCGGGGTCGCGGCGACGGCGCGTACGGTGTCGCGCAGCGCGGCCTCGGCCAGGGCGGCGGCCTCGGCCGGGGCGTACGGCGGGGTCAGCCGGGTCTTGACCCGGCCCGGTACCGGTTCCTTGGCGATGATCACGATCTGCGGCGCGGGGCCGGATGAATGCTGGCTCAGCGTGCTCAGTCCTTACGAGATGCGGGCGGCTGGTCGACCCGGCGGGCGGGATTCGGGTGCGCGGTGGCGCCGTCGTACGGCCCAGCCGATCAGCACGGCCAGCGCGGCGGCGGCGTAGAAGGGGGTTCCTGGGCCGGCGGGGGCGGACGGGCCCGCGATGTAGGCGACCGCGCCCGCCAGGGCCACGCCGAGCCACTCCCACCGTCCGTCCATGGCGGCCAGCGCGACGACCAGGAGCGCGTACCAGGAGTAGCCGGGGGTGAACAGCAGCAGGAGCGAGCCGCTGACCAGCAGCGCACCCCGCCAGGGCCGGTCGGGGTCGCCGTGCCGCAGGACGAGGAGCACGACCAGGCCGAGCAGCGCGATCGCGGCGTAGGGCGCCCACGAGTCCGGCACGAGCAGCCGCAGCACCGCGTACCGGTTGCCGCCGCCGGGCCCGTCATAGCGCTCCTCCTTCACGTAGCCCGGCAGGTATCCCAGCACCGAGGTCCCGGAGGCCAGCACGTACGGCAGGTACGACACCGCCACCACGAGCGCGGCGGGCAGCACGGTGCCGAGCACACGACGCCAGGCCACCCCGCCGGACAGCACTCCGGACAGGGCACCGGGGAGCGCCGTCGCGGGCAGCAGCTTGGCCGCCACCGCCGCGCCGAGCAGCCCTCCGCGCACCGCATGACCGGCCGGACCCGGAGCGGCCCGGGTCCGGGCAGCCTGGGCCTCGGCGGCTCGGGCGAAAGCGGCTCGGGCGAAGGCGGCTCGGGCGAAGGCGGCTCGGGCGAAGGCGGCTCGGGCGTAGACGGCGCGCGCGGCGGGGCCGAAGGCCAGCACCACCAGCAGGACGCCGAGCATGTCGACGTGCGCGTTGTTCACCGCCTCGACCGGCACCGCGGGACACCACGCCCAGTACGCCGCCCGCCGCGCCCCCGCCGTCCGCCACAGCGCCACCAGCGCCAGCACGGCCAGCACCCAGCCGCCGACCTGGAGGGCCTTGTGCCGCGCACCCTCCGGCGACAGCCAGTGGACCAGCAGGAAGTACCCCTGGGCGACCGGCGGGTAGATCGTGGGCTCGGCGGGACGGTTGATCCGCGTGCAGCCCCCGCCGGGCAGCGCCGCCAGGCCGGGGGCGTCGCAACGGGGCGGGAAGAGCCAGTCGTCGCGCAACGGCACGAGCGCCGCGCCGGACGGCGGATGGTCGTAGGGGGAGATGCCCGCGGCCTGCACCCGGCCGTCCCACGCGTACCGGTAGGAGTCGGTGCTGCTGCTCGGCGGGGCCGTCAGCCCGGTCGCGGCCAGCGCGATCCCCCCGGCGAGGACGAGCGGGCCGAGCCGTCGTTCGCCCACCCGCCGGGCCAGCCAGAGCGCCGCCGCGAACAGCGTCCATGCCAGCAGGTACCAGTGCAGGCCGGGCGGCCCGGCGGCGATCCTCAGCAGGACGGCGGCCAGGGCGGCGAGGGCTGCGCCGACGGCTAGCGGGCTTCGGCTCACAGGCGGCAGCCTGGCATCTCGCGGGCCGGTTCGAGGCGGCGACAGTCGCTCCCGTTCGTCCTCTGTAAGAACCCTTACGAACCCCTAACGTGCTCTCGGTCATGGGCTGACGCCGGGCTACCGTCGGCGGCGTGAGAGTGATGGTCACCGGCTCGGCCGGTTTCATCGGCGGCCACGTGGTGGAGGCCCTGACCGCGGCCGGTCACGACGTCGTCGGCCTGGACCTGCGCGACGGCCTGGACGTCCGCGACGCGGGCACGCTGGACACGCTGCTCCCGGGCGTCGACGTCGTCGTGCACCATGCGGCCAAGGTGGGCCTCGGCGTGGACGTCTCCGACCTGCCCGCCTACGCCTCGGCCAACGTGTACGGCACGGCCGTCCTGCTGGCCGCCATGGCCAGGCACGCGATCGGGCGGCTGGTGCTGGCGTCCTCGATGGTGGTCTACGGCGAGGGAAGGTACGAGTGCGCCGCGCACGGCCCCGTCAGGCCGGGCCCCCGGGCCGTCCACGACCTGGAGCGCGGCCGGTTCGACCCGTCCTGCCCGCGCTGCGGCGAGCCGGTGCGCTGCGCGGTGATCGGCGAGGACGCGCCGCCCGATCCGCGCAACGCGTACGCCACCACCAAGCTGGCGCAGGAGCACCTGGCCGCCAACTGGGCCAGGGAGACCGGCGCGAGCGCCGCCGCCTTGAGGTACCACAACGTCTACGGCCCGCGCATGCCCCGCGACACCCCCTACGCCGGGGTGGCGGCGATCTTCCGCTCCGAGCTGGCGGCGGGCCGCGCGCCGAGGGTGTTCGAGGACGGCCACCAGCTCCGTGACTTCGTCCACGTGCGCGACGTGGCCAGGGCGAACCTCGCCGCCGTGGCCGCGCCCGCCCGGCCGGGCGAGCTGCGCGCCTGGAACATCGCCTCCGGCGCCCCGCACACCGTGGGCGAGCTGGCCCGCGCGCTGGCCGCCGGACGGGGCGGGCCTGCCCCGCGGGTGACCGGGGACTACCGGCTGGGCGACGTCCGCCACATCGTCGCCTCGCCCGAGCGGGCCGGGGCCGAGCTGGGCTTCCGCGCCGAGATCGGCTTCGAGGCGGGGATGAGGGAGTTCGCCCGGTCATGACGATCGACGTGATCCTGCCCTGCCTGAACGAGGAGGCCGCGCTCGGCTGGGTGCTCGGGCGCATGCCGGACGGCTACCGGCCCGTCGTGGTCGACAACGGCTCCACCGACCGTTCCGCGCGGATCGCCCGCGCCTGCGGGGCGAAGGTGGTGCACGAGCCGAGGCGCGGGTTCGGGGCCGCCTGCCACGCCGGGCTGCTGGCCTCCTCGGCCGAGCTGGTCTGCTTCATGGACGCCGACGCCTCGCTCGACCCGATCCAGTTGCCCCGGGTGAGCGCCGCCGTACTCGGCGGGCGGGCCGACCTCGTACTCGGGCGACGCGTGCCGCGCACCCCCGGGGCCTGGCCCGCGCACGCCCGGCTCGGCAACGCCGTGCTCGCCGGGAGCCTGCGCCGCCGTACGGGTGCGCCGCTGCACGACCTGGGCCCCATGCGGGCGGCCAGGCGCTCGGCCCTGCTGGGCCTCGGGCTGACCGACCGCCGCTTCGGCTACCCGCTGGAGATGGTGCTGCGCGCGGCGGCGTCCGGCTGGCGGATCGACGAGGTGAGGGTGGACTACCTGGCCCGCAAGGGGCGCTCCAAGGTGACCGGCACCGTACGCGGGACGCTGCGCGCCGTCGCCGACATGCGGCGCGTCATGGCAGACCACCGCCGCCCGAGTGACTGCCCCGAGTGACTGCCCAGAGTGACCGCCCAGAGTGACCGCCTCGGCGGCGTGCCGTCGGGTGCTCCGGCTGGGCCGGACCCGAGCACCTCGCCGAGGCGGCACGCGGCAGGGGACGTCCGCGCGGCGCTGGGCCCCGGTCATGGCGTGTACTCGTAGGCTCCGGCCTCGATGCCCGTGGTGCCGACGGCCGCGCCGTCCAGGTCCATCTCGTTGTACCTGGTGACGCCCAGCCCGATCGCCGGGCTGCCGCTCAGCAGGCGCAGCGGCCTGGCCGGGTCGAACCGTGGGTCCTGGTGCACGTTGGCGGTGCCGGCCGCCATCTGGTAGAGGCCGCCGTAGAAGACGTTGTGGTCGACGGCGGTGAAGGTCGGGTCGGCGTAGGCGGTCTTGAGCGCGGCGACCACGACGTTCTGGGTGAGCGTGAGGTGCTGGTTGGTGCAGCTCGCGTCGCAGACGACGCCCTCGGCCTCGGGGTGGGGCAGGTTCATGGAGTTGTTGCGGAACAGGGTGCCGAAGACGGGGCCGTTCACCTCCAGCCGTCCGTCGTCGTGCACCGGGCCGCGGGTGACGAGGCCGGAACGGGTGCGGGAGCCGTAGATCGCGTTGTACTCGAAGACGTTGCCCGAGGTGCCGTCGGGGTCGTTCGAGGTGCCGTCGGGGTTCCTGCTGGTGCCCAGTTCGGTGAAGGTGTCGTTGTCGATGGCGATGTTGTGGTGGACGCGGTTGCGGGAGCCGAGGAAGATCTCCACGGCCGCGCCGTCGTACCCGTAGTCGTGGCTGAACGCGACCGAGCCGGTGATGGTGTTCCAGGCGATGTTGGAGTCGTCGCCCTGCACCAGGATGGCGAACGCGCCCGAGTCGTCGTTCGGGTGCACCTCGACGGGGGTGAGGGTGCTCATGTGGTTGTTGTCGACGAAGTCGTTGGCCGTGACCGCGGTGTAGCGGGCGCCGGGCTCGATGTAGACGCCGGCGGCGGCGCCGGTGATGAGGTTCTTCTCGATGACGTTGTCGCTGCCGGTGACCTTGATCCCGGCCCAGGAGCAGCGGCCCTGGTCGCGGTTGACGCCGATCTGCAGGTTGTAGACCTCGATGTGGTGGCCGGCGAGGGTCATGCACGCCTCGTCGTCACCCATGATCACGGGGGCCGCGCCGGTGCCGTACGCGTCCACGACGATGGGCGCGGCGGCGGTGCCCGAGCGGGTCACGGACAGGGTGCCCGACCAACTGCCGCCGCGGGCCAGCAGCAGCTTGGAGCCGGGTTCGAGGGCGGCGGCCGAGGCCTTGGCGAGGGTCTTCCACGCCGTGGCGGCGGTGGTGCCGGCCGCGGAGTCGCTGCCGTTGACGCTGTCGAGGTAGTAGACGGGCGCGGCCGCGGCGTACGCCGTGCCTGTCACGGGGCTCGCGGATAAGAGCGCCGCCGCGGCGGTGGCGGCGGCGCACGCCGCGGACTTCCAGCTTGCCAATGGAGTTCCAGCCTCCCTGTTCGCAAGATCATTTGGGTCGCGGCTGACACGGTAGTCCAAGATCGGGGGAATTGCGATACTTGTCCACATATGTCCGGACAAGCGGTCGTACCTGCCTCCGGCGACCCCCGGACGTCCTGTGCTCTCCGGGCGGCACGGTCGCCGGAAAAGCGGTTGCCACGGCTCGTACTGTCTTGTTCCGTGACAGACATCGACGACCTGCTCTCGGCCTATGACCAGCAGCTACGGGGAGCGCCGCCCCACCCGCCCACCGGCGTCACCTACGAGCGGGACGGCCCGCTGCTGCGGATCGTCGGCCAGTTCCGCGGCTTCGTGAGCGCACCGCGCGACGTCGGGCTGCGCGGCGCCGACCTCGACCGGCTGATCACCCGCCAGCGCGACTACTTCGCCGCGCGGGGTGAGGCGGTCGAGTGGAAGACCCGCGGCCACGACCTGCCGGCCGACCTGCCCGAGCGCCTGCGCGCCGCGGGGTTCACCCCGGAGGAGCGGGAGACCGTCCTCCTCGGCCGCGCCGAGGAGATGACCGCGGCCCCGGCCCTCCCGGACGGTGTCGCCCTGCGGCAGGTGAGCGCCGACGCCGACCTGCGTCGCATCGCCGCCATGGAGTCGATCGTCTGGGGACAGGACTGGAGCTGGCTCGGCGACGACCTGATCGCCCGAGTCTCGGCGGCCCCCGACGAGATCGCCGTCCTGGTCGCAGAAGCCGGCGAGGAGGTGGTCTCGGCGGCCTGGCTGGTGTTCCGGGAGGGTGCCGGGATCGCCAGTCTGTGGGGCGGCTCGACGCTGCCCGGCTGGCGCGGCCGGGGCGTCTACCGCGCGCTGGTCGCCGCCCGCGCCGCGCTCGCCGTCGCCCGCGGCGTCACGTACCTGCACGTGGACGCGTCCGACGACAGCGCACCGATCCTGCGGCGGCTGGGCTTCCACGCCGTGACCACCACCACGCCCTACGTGTGGTCACCACCACGGCCGTGACCCGTGCGGAGGTCCCGCCATGAGCCTGTCACCGAGCCGGTGGCGGTTCGGCGACCTGCTCATGGCGGGGTCCTGCGGCGTCAGCCGCCGTTGATCACGAAGCCCGATCCAGGCTCCCTGACGATGTCGCCGGTGGCCGAGTTCGTGATGGTGACGCCGGTCAGCGTCGCGCTGCCGCGCGCGCCGCCGTGGGCCAGGATGCCCGCGCCGTTGTTGGACCTGTCGATGCGGACGTTGGTGATGGCGACGTTCGGCATGTTGCCGCCGCCCGACTTGAACTGGATGCCGTCGTACGTCGAGTCGGAGATCTCGGTGTCGCGGATCGTCACGCCGGGGATGTCCCGGCTCTGCGCGAACAGCGTGATGGCGCCGAACTCCTGCGCCTCACCCCAGAAGACGCCGCCACAGCGGTGCAGGGCGTTGTTCGCGATCAGCGTCTGCCCGGAGAAGGGCAGCGGGTCGTGGTCGGTGGCCAGCATGATGCCGGGGTAGTTCATGGTGTCGTAGATCAGGTTGTTCTCGATCCTGTTGCCGTAGCCGCCGTAGACGGCGATGCCGTTCGCCCGCCACGGGAGCTGGATGGTGTTGTTGACGAACGCGTTGTCGTGGGCGATGTCCACCGCCTGGTCCTTGACGTACCGGTTGGCCCAGACGGCCAGCGAGTCGTCACCCGTCGTGCGGAAGGTCGAGTTGAACACGCGCGAGTTGCGGGTGCCGTTGGTGAAGTTGATGCCGTCGGCGTAGGTGTTGCGGATGCGCATGCCGCTGAACTGCAGCCCGTCGGCCGGCCCCCACAGGTCGGGGATGTTGTCGTAGTCGCGGCCGACCCAGACCCCGACGTTGGCGTGCTCGATCCAGACGTTGGTGATCTTCGTGTTCTGGCCGAACCGGCCGTTCAGCCCGACGCCGCCCTCGGCGCCGCCCGGGCCGCCGCGGATCCGTCCTGAGCCGAAGATGGCCACGTCGGAGATCTGCACGTTGCTGTCGATGTCGAAGCCGAAGTTGCCCTCGTGCGGGTGGTTGATGCCGCCCGTCGCCAGGTGCGGCTCGGTCAGCGTGTAGAACTGCGAGTGCCACATGCCCGCGCCGCGGATCGTGACGTTGCTGATGCCGACCTGGTTGTACTGGCCGCGGTTCAGCGGGTCGTCGGTGAGGATCTTCTTCTCCTGGCGCCACTGGCCCGGCGGGATCCACACGCAGTCGATGACGCCGTTCTGGTCGTCCGTGACCGCCCGCTGGATGGCGGAGGTGTCGTCGTTGCCGTCGTTGGGCACGGCCCCGTAGTCGGCGATCGAGGTGCACTCGGCCGGTTTGGCGGCCGGCGGCGCCACCTGCTCCAGGTCGATCAGGTCGATGATGTAGAAGGCGGCGTTGTCACCGGCGTCGCGCTGCAGCCTGAACTTGGTGCCCGCCGGATACGAGCGCGACAGCAGCGCGTTCGACTCGTCGAACAGTCTCCGGGCGTCGGCCTGCGGCGTGTTGGTCAGCCCCTCAGGGGAGTCGGTGTTGCCGTACAGCCAGCTATGACGGGAGGAGAGGGTGAGCTTCTGGACGAACGCGCCGTCGGCGTACAGGCTGATCGTGGCCTCGATGCCGCCGCCGCCCGGCGCGTCCGGGATCGAGTTGCGCACCACGATCGAGTTGGCCTGGACGGTCGAGGTGAACTCGACGTACTGGCCGGTACTGTTCAGCCTGACCGACTTCCGGCCCGAGGACTCGGTGGCGAAGTTGGTGTGCCCGAAGGTGCGCAGCGGGTCGGTCTCCAGCAGCGTGCCCTGGTAGGCGGCCGACTCGGCCTCGTACTCGACGTACGGCACCGAGGCGCCGCGGCCGACCGCGATCGTCTGCGACAGCGTGTTGTTGGTCTCGTCGGTCTCGGTCACGGCGCCGGTCGCGTCGGCGGTGGCCGTGGCGGTGGCGCCGCCCGCGGTGGCGGTCCAGCCGCCGCTGACGGCCACGTTCACCGTCGCGCCCGCGGCGATCGCCGCCGTCTGGGTGTCGAGTCTGGTGCCGCCGACGTCCACCCGGGTGACCGTGGTGGCGCCGGTCGAGGTGGTGCCGCGGTTCTTCACGGCCACGGTGAACGTGACGCGGGCGCCGACGGCGGGGTTCGGCGGGGTCGCGGTGAGGCCGAGGACCTCCAGGTCGGGGCCGGGCGTCTCGGCGACCACCAGGGACGTGGGCGCGGTGAAGGAGTTGTTGCCCTCGTTCTGCTCGATGACCTTGTTGTCCTCGTCGACCCTGGCCGAGACCTGGTACGTCCCGGCCCGCCTGGTCCCGATGTCGGCCGACACGGTGGCGGTGGCGCCGGCGGCCAGCGCGCCCACGTTGGCGGTGCCGGCCTTGGTGGTGCCCGCGTAGAAGTTGACCGAGGTCGCGGTGGAGGCCGTGCTGCCCGCGTTCCTGACCGTACCGGTCAGCGTGATCGCGGTCGCCGCGGTCGGCGAGGCGGGCGCCCAGGTGAGGTTCGTGACGGTCAGGTCGGGGTTGGGGGCGGGGGTGCCGAAGATCTGGAACTCGGCGACCTGTCCGCCCGGTGCGCCGGAGTTGGCGGTGAACTGGAGGCGGACGTCGGCGACGCGGCCGGTGACGGGGATGGTGACGGTGTTGCCGGTGGCGGGGTCGAAGGTGTGGGTGGCCTGGGCGGCGAGGGTGGTGTAGGCGGTGGCGCTCTGTTCGCGGCCGAGGACCTGGATGGTCTGGGTGCGGCGGCCCCAGACGGGGTCGGGGTTGAGTTTGACGGTGATGGAG